>CALGGV010000245.1 GCA_937915725.1 uncultured Selenomonadales bacterium | reverse complement strand
TTTTTTAAAGCCTCTTCAGCCGCCATTTTTTCTGCAAGCTGTTTACTTTTGCCGACTCCGTAGCCGATAATTTCGCCGTTAATCTTAACTGCACTTTCAAAAGTTCTGTCGTGCGGTGGTCCGTCCATACTTATTTCAATATATTCAGGAAGTGCGCCGCCATAGTTCCTTTGCGAATATTCCTGCAGAACGGATTTAACGTCTACAATAATTTTGCCGACTTTAACATTTTCAAATTCATCAGCAAGTTGCCGCCAAACATAATCCCTTGCTACTTCCCAACCTTGATCCAGATAAATTGCGCCTATAACAGATTCAAATGCATCTTCAAGATTGGAATCACGTTTACGCCCGCCGCCGGCGTTTTCGCCGAAACTCAAAAGTAAAACTTCGCCTAAGCCTAATCTTTCTGCAAGTTTTGTAAGCGTTGGACCGCAAACTATAGCGGCGCGGGTTTTTGTTAATTCGCCTTCTGAAAGATTTTCAAATTTGTTAAAAAGGTAAGTACTGGACGCCAATTCTAAAACTGCGTCGCCCAAAAATTCTAATCGCTCGTTGTGAGCAAATTTTTTTTCTGTTTCAGTTTGAAAAAAAGTTTTGCCTTCAGATTCAGCTTTTGCCTTAGCCTCTGCTATTTTTTCTGCCGCTGATGCTTCAAGGTCTTTTGCGTAAGATTTATGAGTTAAAGCCACGTGCAAAAATTCGATATGTTTAAATTCGACGCCCAATTTTTTTGCAAGTCTTTGAAGTTGACGCCGCCGCGCCGCGTTCAAAGGTACAAGTTCAAAATTTTTTTTTGCCATGATTAATTTTCCCTGTCAGGCGGTTGTCCAATGTGAACCCGCCATTGACATTTCAAAATTTTTAAATTTTCCGGATTCATATTAATCACCGATATATTTTTTGAGAACGATACAGGCGTTGTGCCCGCCGAATCCAAAAGAATTTGACATTGCGATATTAACTTCAGCGGCGCGCGCTTTATTCGGTACGTAGTCTAAATCTAAGCCTTCGTCCGGCGTTTCGTAATTGATTGTCGGGTGAATAATTCCCGCGTCAATCGCCATAGCCGTTGCAATAACCTCGACGCCGCCTGCCGCGCCTAACATATGCCCTGTCATTGATTTTGTTGACGATACAGCCAATTTGTAAGCGTGCTCTCCAAAAACAGTTTTAATAGCTTGAGTTTCGCCGCTGTCGTTAAAGTGCGTGGACGTGCCGTGCGCGTTAATGTAGTCAACTTCTTCCGGCTTAATTCCTGCGTTATCAAGTGCAAGTTGCATACATTTTGCTTGATATTCGCCGTTTGGCGCGGGCGTGGTAATGTGATAAGCGTCATTATTTCTGCCGTAGCCGATAATTTCTGCGTAAATGTGCGCGTTACGATTTTTCGCACTTTCCAAAGTTTCAAGCAAGACAATTCCCGCGCCTTCGCCCATAACAAAGCCACTGCGATTTTTATCAAACGGTCTTGAGGCGTGTGCAGGGTCGTCATTATGATCTGTACAAAGTGCCTTCATTGCGCCAAAACCTGCCACGCCCGCCGGCGAAATTGCCGCCTCTGTGCCGCCTGCAAACATTAAATCAACTTCGCCATTTTGAATTGCAAAAAAAGCATCGCCAATGCAATTTGTACCGCTCGCGCAGGCTGTAACAATCGATTCTGCCGGTCCGTGAATACCAAACGCAATAGCAATTTGTCCCGCCGCCATATTCGCAATAGTCATTGGGATAAAAAACGGGCTGATTTTTGAAGGACCTTTTGAAAAAAGTTTTTCGTACTGATTGTGAAGAGTTTGCATACCGCCAATTCCATTTCCTACAAAAATTCCTGCGCGGTCGCGGTTTATCGTTTCAAGGTTGAGTTTTGAATCTTCAAGCGCAAGTTTTGCGGCTGCAAATGCAAACTGCGTGTATTTATCCATTCTTTTAATTTCTTTTTTGTCGATAAAATCTTCAGCGTTAAAATTTTTAACTTCGCCCGCAATTTGGCAAGCATATTCTGTAGGATCAAATTGGGTAATTCTTTCAATTCCATTTTTTCCGGCTTTTAACCCTGCGAAAAAATTTTCTTTACCAATTCCAATAGGCGTTACGGGTCC
>CALGGV010000244.1 GCA_937915725.1 uncultured Selenomonadales bacterium | reverse complement strand
TTTCCTGCAATTTTATCATTTGCAGGCTTTTAGAAAAAATTTTTTAATTCTGCCTAATGATTTTGGAAAAAAATCAAATTTAAGCCGCCTTCAAAAACCCTTTTAATAATTTGTCCCCTTGAAAGGTTAAAGGGCTGTTCTGGGGCAAATTAAGCGGGAATATGAGCTTATTTTTCAGTGGCGTAAATTTTTTTCTGAATCACTAACAAAAACAATTAGTCAAAAAATTTTAAAAAAGTTATTGACAATTTGACTATTTAGTGATAATCTTTGCAACGAATTTAAAGAAAGGGGCTGATGAATTGGCAGAAGAAAAAAAGATTGTGGTAGAAAATGAGGATGGTGACAGCGCGGAGTTAAACTCAAATTTGGCGTCTTCGCCTGAAGAAATAAAACCTGAAAATAACGATTTAAATTTATTGGGTGAACTGGAAAAAGTCAAAGCTGAACTTGCAAATAAAAATGACAGACTTTTGAGGTTGCAGGCAGATTTTGACAATTTCCGCAAACGCGCGGCGAAAGAAAAAGTTGAACTCGCCGCCGTCATTGAACAAAGTTTTTTGACAGATTTATTACCGCTTTTAGATAATCTTGCAAGGGCGTCAAGCGCGGCTGAAGGCGAAAATTCAGACGTTGAAACTCTGCGCAAGGGAATTGAAATGATAAAAAATGAAACTGTTGCCGCCTTGACTAAGCACGGGCTTGAAACTATCGACACAAAAGATAAAATGTTTGATCCGAATTTTCATCAAGCAGTCGGCGCAGTGCAAGACGAAACAAAGGAAGATGGCGCAATAGCCGCCGAATTTCAGCGCGGCTACATTGCACGCGGCAAAGTCATTCGCCCGAGTATGGTACAGGTTGTCAACAATTCATGAAGAAAGTTAAAATTACTGTACTTGAAACAACTTTCAATAAAAATTTGGCGGAAAAGTACGCCGCTGAAGGTTTAACGGCTTGTACTTATAACACCGTCGGACAAAGTTTTATTTCAAACGGCTGGCAAAAACCGGCGGGGTTGTGCGATAATGCGTGGAAATCTATGCAAGAATATGTTTTTGCTTTATCGCACGGCGGAAAAAATTTTTTTGACGGTTGGTTAAAAGATGAAAATGTTGCAATAATTTCTTGCAACGACGGCACGCGCCCCGTCATTTTTAAAATTGAGTCACTCGATTAAATTATTGATAATATGTTTGAAGATTGATTAAATATTCTGGAGGCAAAAATTATGGGTAAAGTTATTGGAATAGATTTAGGAACTACAAATAGTGTTGTTAGTGTTTTGGAAGGCGGAGAACCTACAGTTATTACTAATCCTGAAGGCAGCAGAATTACTCCTTCGGTTGTAGGTTTTACAAAAGATGGACAACGCTTGGTTGGACAACTTGCAAAACGTCAAGCTGTTTCAAATCCCGATAGAACAATTTCTTCAATTAAACGTCATATGGGCGAAAATTATAAAGTTACAATCGACGGCAAATCTTATACGCCGCCGGAAATTTCCGCAATGGTACTTCAAAAATTAAAATCTGACGCAGAGGCTTATTTGGGCGAAACTGTAACTCAAGCGGTTATCACTGTTCCGGCTTACTTTAATGACAGTCAACGTCAAGCAACAAAAGACGCGGGCAAAATTGCAGGGCTTGAAGTTTTGAGAATTATCAACGAACCGACGGCGGCTGCGCTTGCTTACGGCTTAGATAAAGACAGCGATGAAACAATTTTAGTTTTTGACTTGGGCGGCGGTACTTTCGACGTTTCAATTTTGGAATTGACTGAAGGAACTTTCGACGTACAGGCAACAAACGGCGATACACATTTGGGCGGCGACGACTTCGATAAAAAAGTTATGGATTGGATGGTTGCCGAATTTAAGAAAGAAAACGGCGTTGACTTGTCAAAAGATAAAATGGCGGCTCAACGTTTGATTGAGGCGGCTGAAAAAGCTAAAATCGAGCTTAGCTCCATGACTTCAACAAATATTAATTTGCCGTTTATTACAGCTGATGCAAGTGGTCCAAAACATTTGGATTTAACTTTGACACGCGCAAAATTTGACGAACTTACACGCGACCTTGTTGAACGTACAATGGGACCGACTAAACTTGCAATGAAAGACGCCGGCTTAAGCGGTAAAGATATTGACAAAATTATTTTGGTAGGCGGCTCCTCAAGAATTCCTGCCGTTCAAAATGCTATTCGTGAAATTTTGGGTAAAGAACCTTCAAAGGGAATTAACCCCGATGAATGCGTTTCAGTTGGCGCGGCAATTCAAGGCGGCGTACTTGCGGGCGAAGTTAAAGACGTTTTACTTTTGGACGTTACACCACTTTCACTCGGTATTGAAACTTTGGGCGGCGTTTGCACAAAAATTATTGAACGCAATACAACCATTCCTACTCAAAAATCACAAGTCTTTTCAACTGCGGCTGACAATCAATCAAGCGTTGAAATTCACGTTTTGCAGGGTGAAAGAGAAATGGCAGCCGGTAATAAAACTCTCGGACGTTTTGTACTTTCAGATATTCCGCCTGCGCCGCGTGGAGTTCCGCAAATTGAAGTTACTTTCGATATTGATGCTAACGGTATTGTTAATGTTTCTGCAAAAGATAAAGGCACGGGGCGTGAACAAAAAATTACTATTCAATCTTCAAGCGGTATGAGCAAAGAAGATATTGACAGAATGGTTAAAGAGGCTGAATCCAACGCGGCTGAAGATAAAAAACAACGCGAGGCGGCTGATGCTAAAAATGACGCCGAACAAACAGTTTATCAAGCCGAAAAAGTTTGCAAAGATTTTGAAGGCAAAGTTAGCGACGATTTAATTAAAGATGTTCGCACGGCGGCTGAATCCCTCAAAAATGATTTAAATTCTGCTGACGTTGAAACTCTCAAGAAAAAGACTGAAGAAGTTCGCCAAGCACTTTATAAAGTAAGTTCAGCGGCTTATCAGAGCGGCGCAAATAATCAGCAGTACTCTCAAGAAAATCAACAACAAGAAAATACTTCCGGCAAGAAAAATGACGACGGCACTATTGATGCAGAATACACGGAAAAATAAGGGCTAAGGGCTAGGGAATCTTTTCTTAATCCTTAATTCTTAATCACTAATCCCTAAAAAGCGGGAGGGGAGAAACTTTCTTCCTTCCCGTTATTTGTGTTAGAAGGTGGAAATTATGGCTGATAAACCAAAAGATTTATATGAAATTCTCGGCTTAAACAAAAACGCAACCGACGACGAAATTAAAAAAGCCTACAAAAAACTTGCAAAAAAATATCACCCCGATTTAAATCGTGACGACCCAAAAACCGCTGAACAAAAAATGAAAGAAATTAACGTTGCTTACGATATTTTGAAAGATCCGCAAAAACGCGCACAATATGATCAATTTGGACACGCGGCTTTTACTCAAGGTGGCGGCGCAGGTGGAGCCGGCGGCTTTGAAGGTTTTGATATGGGCGATATTTTCGGCAACGGCGGCTTTGATATGAGTGAAATTTTTGAGCAATTTTTCGGCGGCGGACGTTCCTCGCGCAGAACTGCAAGAAATCAAGGTCCGGTTAGAGGCGCAGATTTACGCTACGATTTAACAATTACTTTTGAAGAGGCGGCGTTCGGCAAAAGTATGACTATCAATGTTCCACGAATGGAAAATTGCGAAGAATGCGGCGGTACAGGCGCAGAAAAAGGAACTTCGCCGGAAATTTGCCCGGATTGTAAAGGCAGCGGTATGAGACAAACTACCACACGCACGCCTATTGGTATAATTTCAAATTCGCGTCCTTGTGAACGTTGTCACGGTACCGGTAAAATTATCAAAAGTCCTTGCGGACACTGTCACGGCTCCGGAAAAGTTAGAGTCAACAAAGATATTTCTGTTAATATTCCAAAAGGCGTTGACACAGGAAACAGACTGCGTATCAAAAATGGCGGGCAAGCAGGCGAACGCGGCGGTGAAACCGGCGATTTATTTGTTTATATCAATATTAAGCCGCACCCAATTTTTACACGTGAAGGCGTTAATGTTTATTGTGAAGTTCCAATTAGTTTTGTACAGGCGGCATTGGGCGCAACTGTTGACGCGCCGACGATTGATGGTAAAGTTGATTTAAAAATTTCTGAAGGTACTCAATCCGGTACAGTTTTAAAACTTCGTGGCAAGGGGATTCAAGTTTTGCGCGGCGAAGGGCGCGGCGATGAATTTGTTAAAATTAAAGTTTTGACGCCAAAAAATCTTTCAGCTTATCAAAGAAAACTTTTGCAGGATTTTGAAAAGGGCGGCAACGAAAATAATAATCCTGAACAAAAAACTTTCTTAGACAAACTGAAAGGGCTTTTCTCGTGATTTATCTGCAGTTATTTTTTGAATTTGCGAAAATCAGTTTGGTATGTGTTGGCGGCGGCTATGCATCAATGCCGCTGATTCAAGCCGTCGTTGTTGATTCATACCACTGGTTGACTTTGCCGGAATTTATTGACGTTTTTACAATTTCGCAAATGACGCCCGGACCAATAGGCGTAAACGCGGCAACTTTCGCAGGAATGAAAACCGCAGGAATTGGCGGGGCAATTTGTGCGACGATGGGATTTGTGACGCCGAGTTTGTTTTTGTGCATAGCATTGGCGAAAATAATTTTTAAGTACGGCGATTTAGGCGCAATTCACGGAATTTTAAACGGCTTGAGACCTTCGGTAATTGCGTTAATTGCGGCGGCTTGTATCAGTTTCGTACTTATGGCGGTATGGAATGTTGAAGAAATACCGCAAGATTTTTCGTCAACATTCGATTTAAAGGGCGCAATAATTTTAATCGGCGCGTTAATTGCCGTGCGGCTGAAAATTGGCGTTATAAAAGTTTTAATAGCGGCGGGCGCGGCAGGTTTAATTTTGGGAAATTTTTTGTGAGGAATTATTATGCCGGAAATTTTTAGGTTTGTATTCGAGGTAAACTTTTTGATTTCCGCTAAGCGCGGGCTGATTATCGTACCGAAAAATTGAAGAAAGGCTGCAAGATTTTTAATTGGCGCGTTAATTGGCGTTATAAAAGTTTTAATAGCGGCGGGCGCGGCAGGTTTAATTTTGGGA
>CALGGV010000243.1 GCA_937915725.1 uncultured Selenomonadales bacterium | reverse complement strand
TTCTTTCTTTGCTAGGCGTTTCTTTCTTCTAAAGAAAGAAATGCCGACTTGTTATTTCTTAAAAATTTGCAAAAAACTCCTAGCACAAAAAAATTTTAAAAATAAAAAATTCCGCACGCCCTCTTATTCGCAAAGCGTGGAATAACTTTAAACTTTTTGGAAGTTTAGAAAATTGAAAATTACCAGAAACTAAAACGCGCCGAACGGGCGAAGATTCTTTCGTTCATACTGTATTTTTTCTAAAAAAAGAAAACCCGTAATTTTAAAAAATTTGAGTTAAAATTTTATAGGATATTTGCAAATAAAAGATAAAAAAGGTCGCACGCCCTCTTATTCGCAAAGCGTGGAATAACTTTAAACTTTTTGGAAGTTTGGAAAGTTAGAATAAAAATTAATTATACGATTCTACAAATTTGAAAAGCTATATTTCAAAAAAATTTTATTTAAAATCCACAAATTTGAAACCTGCGCGACAAACTTAAAAACTTTCAAAAACTTAAACCCGTCGCCCGCTTATTCGCAGAGCGGGTATAACTTTAAACTTTTTGGAAATTTAGAATTAAAACCAATTATACGATTCTACAAATTTAAAACCTGCGCGACGAACTTAAAATTTAAAGCCGCTTTATCGACAAAATGTAATATTCCCATTTGGGCTTTAAGGGCACTTTTTTTGTACCAACTTCACGAATGGAATTTTCATCACAAGACGGAGTGCGACGTTCCAAAGGCATCCACAGATTAAGATAAGGACTCCAAATTTCTTTTAGTACTATTTCTTTAAATTTGCCGCGGTTTTTATTGACAAGTTTTGGACAAACTTCAAATTTCTGCCCAACATAACCTTCAGCGCGCCATTTATCTATATCTTCATTAGCCGTTTTCCACGTCAAGTAGTGGTTGTACATATCAATTTGAATTTTTTCCCTTTCAGTTGCGTTTTCGGGATAAATTTTATATTCCGGATTAGTTTTGCGCGGGAAAATTTCAACCTCAATCTTTGAAAAATCCCAACGATCCCATTTATTTTTCTTGCCTTCAGTTTTTAAAACATCAATCCACTTGCCGTGAGTGTTAATTGATTTTACAATATCACGAACTATAAAAATTGCCGCCGATTCACCATCTTCAAGATAACTGATAAATTCGGAGCCGTATTTTTTAGCTTGCTCTTTTTTTATTTCTTCGACTTGTTTTTTAGTTAATTTCTTTTCCAATTTTATTAATTTCTTTTCCAATTTTATATCCCCTTGTAGATTTAAAAAAAAACGCCCGAAAAATTTTTCAGGCGTTCAGATTGATATTTTTTTTGCGAATTATTTTTTCTTTTCTTTAATACGAGCGGCTTTACCGGTAAGTTTGCGCAAATAATAAAGTTTAGCGCGGCGAACTGCGCCACGACGTACAACTTGAATTTTATCAACGCGGGGCGAATGAACAGGGAAAATTCTTTCAACGCCAACGCCATAAGAAATACGACGAACAGTAAACATTTCACGGACGCCACTGCCACTGCGCGCAATTACAACGCCTTCAAAAACCTGAATACGTTCGCGGTTGCCCTCAACAATTTTTGCGTGTACTTTTACGGTATCGCCGGGCGCAAATTCCGGAATATCTTTGCGGAGCTGTTCTTTTTCTAAAATTTCGATGATGTTCATTAATTTTCAAATCCTTCCTTAGGCGTTCATGACAAAAAGTTCAGCGGAACGCCGTTTTACAACTTTGAAAGTTTAACACATTTTAATAAAAAAAGTCAATAATCTTGTTTTTTTTGTAATAACAAAGTAAAATTAATATGGAGGTTTTGAAAAATGAAAAATAAGAAACTTACAAAATTAGTTTGCGCAGCTGTAGCATCTGCAACTTTTTTATTTGGCGGTTGCGCTCCCATTGCTGAAAATGAAAATAACGAGCCCGCTGTTAGCGAAGAAAATAAATCCTTACCAAATGAAAATGAAGAAAAAGTTATAACTACTTCGACGGCAAGCGCGGCGAAAATTTCTTCAAATGTAAGCGCAAGAAATACGCCCGTTGTTCAAGTTGCCCAAAATGTTGGACCGGCAGTTGTTGGAATTACCAATAAAGCTATTGCGCGTGATTTCTTTAACCGCCCTGTTGAAATGGAAGGCGTCGGATCCGGCGTAATTTTTAGAAGTGATGGCTATATTGTCACAAATAATCACGTTATCGAAGGCGCAAAAGAAATTATCGTTTCGCTTGCAGACGGCAGCACAATTAACGGTACTTTAGTTGGTACTGATGAAATGACAGATATTGCGGTTGTGAAAGTTGACGCAAAAGATTTACCGACGGCGAAATTTGGTAATTCTGATGAAATTATGGTAGGTGAACCGGTTGTTGCTATTGGTAACCCAATGGGATTGGAATTTCAAGGCAGTGTAACTGTTGGAGTTATCAGCGCGTTAAATCGTACTATTGACATTGACTACACAGACAGAAAATTAAATCTTATTCAGACGGATGCGGCAATTAGCCCCGGTAATTCAGGCGGCGCGCTTGTAAATTACGACAGCGAAGTTATCGGTATTAACAGTGCAAAACTTGCAAAAACTGAAGTTGAGGGGATAGCCTTTGCAATTCCAATTAATACCGTTCAAAGTGTTATTGAAGAAATTATGCAAAAGGGCTATGTTTCACGCCCGTACTTAGGCGTAATGATCTTTGATAAAGCAACTGCCGCCCGCTATGGTTATCAGCTTAATCTTGATAAAGGCGTTTATGTTTTCCAAGTTTCGCTTGATTCTCCTGCAGGTCGCGCAGGTCTTCAACGCGGCGATATTATTTTGAAGATTGACGATAAGGAAGTTAATTCGGTTGCGGATATTCGCACTGATATAGCGGCGCGTAAAATTGGCAACAAAATCAAAATCACTTACGATAGAGACGGCGTAGAAAATACAATGGAAATTGTTTTGGCAGAAATGCCGCAAACTAGCAATTAATTTGGTAGTAGGATAGTTATTTTGAAAATTAAAATTGTTACCATTGGCAAACTTAAAGAAAAATTTTTAATCGACGGCGTCAACGAATATTTAAAGCGAATTAAACCTTTTGCAAAAATCGAAGTCTGCGAAATTTCAGAATGTAAAACGCTCGAAGAAGAAGGGCAAAAATTACTTTCACAAGTCCTGCGCGAAAGTTTTTTAATAGTTTTGGACGTGGCAGGCGAAATGTTGACTTCAGAAGAATTTGCAAAAAAAATCGCCGCGTTGAATTTGCACGGCGTCAGCGATATTACTTTTATAATTGGCGGAGCATTCGGCTTAAGCGAAGAAGTCAAACGCGCCGCCTCTTTTCGTTTGAGTTTTTCAAAAATGACTTTTACTCATCAAATGGCGCGGCTGATTTTGGTTGAACAGATTTACCGCGCCTTTAAAATTAATCGCAATGAACCTTACCATTATTAAAGGATAAGGACTAAGGATTAGGGATTAAGGGCTAGGGAATTTTTCCCTATATATTCGGCGCAAATATCGATTTTTTGGCGGAAAATATCCACGACAAGCCGCCTTCGTGATATTTATATTAAAAATTAATACCTGCCGATTTCGCCAAAATTCTAAGGCGATACAACGGCAAGCCTACGACGTTTGACCAATCGCCGTGAATTTTTTCAATAAACTTAGCCGCGCCGCCTTGCAAAGCATAACTGCCTGATTTATCCAGCGGCTCCCCTGTTGCAACATATTCTGAAATTTCACCATCTGTCATTTCGCCAAAAAATACTTCAGTAACTTCAGACGCATTATAAGTTTTGCTGCCCTTACAAATTGCCAGCCCTGTAATAACTTCATGCTTTTTGCCGGAAAGTTTTTTTAGCATTTCAAATGCGCCGCGTTCGCCGTGGGGCTTGCCAAAAATTTCCCCGTTCAATACAACGATTGTATCTGCGCCAATTACAATATCATTCAAAAAAATCTGCGCGACGGTTTCAGCTTTTATCGTGGCGTTTTTTATTGCAAGTTCAGTTGGATTTTCCAAATTTTCAATTTCCGGCGCGTTGCAAACTTCAATCTTAAAATCGTCACAAAGTTTTTTTAAAAGTTCCTGCCTGCGCGGCGAGCTCGATGCTAAAATTATCAAAAATTTTCCCTCCAAATTTTAAAAAATTAATTCTGAAATTTTCACCTTGTTTAAAAATTTTGGCAAAAAAATAAAATCTAATTCAAATATTTAATCCGCCGAAGAATAAATTTTTCATTTCGGCAGATTTAAAAACTTCGTCAACAGTTCCAAATTTTAAAACGCGCTTATTGAGTAAAATTACTCGGTCGGCGTATTTTTTTACCATTTCAAAATCATGCGAAATTAAAAGTATCGCCATATCTTCAACCGCACAAAGTTTCGCCGCCAATTCATAAAAAATTTTCAAGCCCAATTCGTCAACGCCGCTTACAGGTTCATCAAGTAAAAGTAAATCCGGCAACGGCTCCAACGCCAACGCCAATAAAACGCGCTGAAGTTCGCCGCCGCTTAAAGCTCCAAGCCGCCTGTCAATTAAATATTCGGCTTGTACACGGCTTAAAATTTTTAAAACTTTTTCACGTATCGAACGCGCCGAAAAAAGCCAAACAGGTTTCCACGTCAAACACGCTTGAAATAAATCCAGTACCGAAGTTGGAGAAGTTGTATCAAATTTCAAAGTTTGCGGTACGTAGCCGATTATTGGGCGCAAATGTTTTCCCTTCGCGTCAAAATAATTCAAATTGCCGGTATGTGAAATTTCGCCCAAAATTGATTTTAACAGTGTAGACTTTCCCGCGCCGTTCGGTCCTATCAGCGCGGTTAATTCGCCGCAATTTAAGCTAAAATTTACGTCTTGAAAAATTATCAAGTCTCCAACTTTGACGCCGAAATTTTCTACTTTTGTTTCGCACAATTTAGCCTTATGATGTTTTTGCATTTTCTTTCAAACTTTGCAGGCGTTCAATTTCTTTTTTGTGGCGTTCGAGGGCAAAAATAATTCTGCGGCGTTCGTCGTCGTCAAATTCGGAATTTTGCGCCGCCGCCTCAATTTTTTTCAAGCGTTCACTTACAATTTCAATTTCTTTATCGAGGGCGATTTTATTTTGAAAAATTTTGCCGTAAGTTGCAAAAATTTGTTCCTGCAGGTTGCGATAGTAATTTTTTTCGCCGGAAATTTCGCCAATTAATTCAGCCATTTCCAAAACAATTTCCAGCGGGTCTTTGCAAGCTGTTACAGATTCATTAAGTTTTTCGCGCAGGCGTTCAACCGCGCCGTATTTTTTTTCTGCCAATTCAATTTTCCTTTCAAAATTTTAAATTTTTTTGAAGGCGATTTTATTTTGAAAAATTTTTCCGTAAGTTACAGAAATTAAATTTCTTTTTCCTAAATTTTTGCAGTTTCCAAAATAATTTCCGGCGGGTCTTTGCAAGCTGTTATTGAGTTTTTAAGCTTTTCGCGCAGGCGTTCAACCGCGCCGTATTTTTTTTCTGCCAAAATAATTTTCCTTTCTAAATTTCAATTTCTTTTTGATTTGCTGTCAGTTACAGAAATTAAATTTTTTCGCCCAAAATTTTTGCTATTTCCAAAACAATTTCCGGCGGGTCTTTGCAAGCTGTTACAGATTCATTAAGCTTTTCGCGCAGGCGTTCAACCGCGCCGTATTTTTTTCTGCCAAAATAATTTTCCTTTCTAAAAATATTAAAAGCCCGTGAAACTCTCACGAGCTGTAAATTGCTTTATTGGTGGAGATGAGGAGAATCGAACTCCTTTCCGAAAACGACGTTACCCAACTTTCTCCGAGCGCATTCAATGGTTGTTTTTCAATTTTGCCTAGTCCATTGAAAAACTTTGCAAAATCTATCGCCTAAAACATTCCCCTAAACGTTACGGCGCGGCGCGTTTAAAGTATCCCGCGTTGACACTCAATCCTACCTAGCAGGATTCAGCAGGTGAGTGCTGGCTTAAGCCGCCAGAGCGTAATCTTCGTTTGCGTTTAATTTAAAACACATTTTCCCCTTACTAAAGCGGTTCGAGGAGCCCGCTGCTCGCTTATCAAATACCATCTGTCCCCGTCGAAACCATTACATCCCCGTTTCAAAAAATTTTTGCAAGTTTAGCACAAAAAATTTTTTATGTCAAATTATTCTTCGCCATAATTTCCCAAAGAGCCAAAACGCATACATTCTTTATCAAATTGCAAATTTATTATCGTAGTTGGACCATTGCGATTTTTTGCAATAATTAATTCGGCAAGATTTGAGTTTTCAGTTTCTTTATCATAATATTCTTCACGATACAAAAACATAACAATATCAGCATCCTGTTCAAGGGAGCCGGATTCTCTTAAATCGCTAAGCATTGGGCGTTTATCTGCGCGAAGTTCAACACTGCGTGAAAGTTGACTAAGAGCAAGAATAGGAACTTTCAATTCACGCGCAAGAGCTTTAAGACTGCGCGAAATTTCGGAAATTTCCTGTTGGCGGTTATATTCTGCGCCCTTCCTTGCCGCGCCTTGCATAAGTTGTAAATAATCTATCACAATTAAATCTAAGCCGTGCTCATTTTTAATTTTGCGCGCCTTTGAACGCAATTCTAAAACAGTAATTCCCGCCGTGTCGTCAATAAACAATGATGAATTTGATAAATATTCAAAAGTCTCAAGCAGCTCGGAAAATTCTTCAGTGGCAAAATTGCCGGTACTCAATTTTTGAGAATTCATTCCGCTGTAAGAACTCAAAAGGCGGTGTCCAAGTTGTTCCTTGCTCATTTCCAGTGAAAAAATCGCTACAACATTTTTTTCAAGGGCGGCATTCATTGCCATATTTAAAGCAAGCGCAGTTTTGCCCATTGAAGGACGCGCCGCCAACAAAATTAAATCAGATTTTTGCAAGCCGCTGGTCATTCTGTCAAAATCTGCAAAATTTGTTGGGACGCCGGTAATTCCTTCAGGATTATCTAAGGCGCGGCGGATTCTGTCAAATGAACGTTGCAAAATTGGCGAAATATGCTCAAAATCAGAAACTTCATTTTGCGAAGTTACAGTAAAAATTTTTTTTTCTGCGTCGTCAAGAATATCATTCAAAGGCTTTATTGCAGCGGTTGAATCTTGAATAATTTCTTCACCGGCACGAATTAATTTTCTAAGAATGGATTTTTCTTTGATAGTTTGTGCGTAAAATTCGGTATAGGCGGTAGTGTGTGCAACTTCCGGCAAAGAAAAAAGATAGTCCAAGCCAACTTTGTCAACTTCATTTGAAGTGCGTAATTCTTCAGTCAAAGAAAGCATATTCGGAATAATTTTTTTTGAATAAATTCTCAAAATAGCGTTGAAAATAATTCTGTGTTCAGGGCGATAAAAATCTTCCGTTTTTAAAATGGAAATTACCAATGGAATAATTTCGCCGTCTTTAAGCAACATTGAAGACAAGACAAATTTTTCCATATCTAAAACTTGTGGAAGATTTAATTGCTCGTTCAAAAAAAACGCCTCCTTAAGAAAAAATATTTTACTACAAAATTTTTGGAAATGCTATAGAAATTTAAGAATGTGTGCTATAATTTTTGTGCGAAAGGATGTGAAATTTTGAAAGATATACTGGACGTTCATACACATACAGCATTCAGCGGACATGCTTACAGCACGCTTAGAGAAAATATTTCTGCAGCAAAGGCGGCAGGGCTTGAACTTTTGGGAATTTCGGATCACGCTCCAAAAATGCCCGGCAGTTGCCACGATTTTTATTTTTTAAATTTGGAAGTTGTACCGCGTGACGCTTACGGTATTAAATTGGTTATGGGCGCAGAATTAAATATTTTGGATTATTCCGGCAGTACGGATTTACCCGCGCAGATTCTGAAAAAACTTGATTATGCTATTGCAAGTTTGCACAGACCTTGCATTGATCCGGGCTCTGTCGAAGAAAACACGGCGGCAATTATCGGCGCAATGAGAAATCCACACATTGTCATTATTGGACATCCCGACAATCCAAATTATCCCGTTGACTTCGATAAAATCGCAAGCGCGGCGAAAGAAAATCACGTACTTTTGGAAGTCAACAATAGTTCTTATAAGCCTACAGGTTATCGCACAGGCTCTCGTAAAAATGCAAAATTAATGTTAAAGGCTTGCCAAAAACACGGCGCGGCAATTATAATGGGTAGCGACGCGCACATAGATTTTGACGTTGGAAATCACAAATTTTCGCAGGAAGTTCTTCAAGAAAATAATTTTCCTGAAGAATTAGTAATAAATTCAGACGCGGCAAGATTTTTTGAGTACGTAAGCTACAGAAAAAAACTTGCGCCGAGTGAAAGGAGAATTTAATTTGTTAGTCCACGAAATTATTAAAAATGGACACAGTGAAGATATAGCGATTGTTGATGAGGGCAGAAAATTTACCTACGCTGATTTTGCTGAAAAAATAAAAAAATTCCGCAACCGCCTTTACAATCTGGGAATTAGGCAGGGCGACAGGGTAGGAATTTTTTCACGCAACAGCGCGGAATTTGTTTTTGCGTATTTTGGAATAACTTCACTAGGCGCAATTTGCGTACCAATTAATTTTCAGCTTAGCAACCGTGAAACTGCTTTTATTTTAAAAAATGCTGACGTGCAACACCTTTTGACTTATGAAAAATTGGAACTGGATGAATTTTTTACAAAAGGCGAAAAAGTTTTTCAGCATGATATTAATACTTTTGGCGAGGGCGAATTTGAAGACGCACCCGACCTTCCAAAAAATTTTGACGAAAATAATCCCTGCGTAATAATTTACACTTCAGGAACTACAGGCAACCCTAAAGGCGCGGTACTTTCACATAAAAATTTAGTTCACAATACCAAACAATGTGAAGTTTTCAAATGCGACAGAAATTGCAAGGTACTTTGTGTTTTGCCAATGTATCACTGTTTTGAGTGGACTTGCGCAGTACTGAATACTTTTTACCGCGGCGCGTCGGCTTACGTTATGCGCGTTTTCAAGCCAAAAGAAATGATTGATATGGTGAGGGATTATCAGCTTACAGATATGATAATTGTACCTTCGATTTTCAAATTGGTAACCGCGCTTGCAAAGGCTGAAGATTTTAAATCTGTACGTTTTGCGATGAGCGGCGGCACAACTTTACCTGAAAAAATGATTGAAGAATTTACAAAAAAATTCGGTTTGCCAATAGCTGAAGGTTACGGCTTGTCTGAGGCGTCCCCTTGCGTATTTTTGACAACGCACGGCAAAGAACGCGCCGGAAGTTGCGGGCAATTACTTTGGGGCGAAGAAATTAAAATTGTTGACGAAAAGGGCAATGAAGTAGCAACGGGCGAGCCGGGCGAACTTTTGGTACGCGGCGGACAGGTTATGCTTGAATACTGGAAAAATCCTACTGCAACGGCTGAAACAATCGACAAAGACGGCTGGTTGCATACGGGCGACGTTGCGAAAGTTGACGCGGACGGCTATTATTACATTGTCAGCAGGATAAAAGAAATGATTATCAGCATGGGCGAAAATATTTATCCGCGTGAAATTGAAGAAGTTGTTTACCAATTCAAAGGGATAAAAGACGCGGCAGTTATAGGCGTTGAGGATAAATTGCGAGGCGAAGTTGGAGCTTGTTTTTATGATGTCAAAGACGGCGAAAAAGTTGACGCGCGCGAGCTGAAAAAATATCTGCAGAAAAATCTTGCAATGTATAAAATCCCGCGTGAATTTCACGAAATGAAAGAAATCCCCCGCACCTCAACCGGTAAAATTTCTAAGCGAAAAATTCTGGAAGATTATTTGGCGGCTCAAAATAAATAAATTTCAACCAAAAAATAAAAGCCGCCTTTTTCGACGGCTGATTTTTTTTGAAATTTAAAAATCCCAAATTAAAAGAAATTCTGCGCACTTCAACCGGTAAAATTTCCAAGCGAAAAATTTTTGAAGATTTTCTTGCTACTCAAAATAAATAATTTTCAATCAAAAAATAAAAGCCGCCTTTTTCGACGGCTGATTTTTTTTGAAATTTAAAAATC
>CALGGV010000242.1 GCA_937915725.1 uncultured Selenomonadales bacterium | reverse complement strand
AAATTATTCGTGGCAGAAGGTTTAAGATTGTGCGAAATGGCAAATGAAATTGAATTTGGATTTTACACGGCAGAATTTTTGAAAAATGACCGCGCAAAAAGTCTTGTTGAAAAAATAAAATCTGTCGCGCAGATTTACGAAATACCGGCGGTAACCGGCAAAACTAAAAATTTTCTTAGGAGTTAAAATGTCAACAGCAAAATTAAAAATCGCTCAAAAATTAAAGTTGAAAAAGTACCGCGACGAATTTAAATTATTCGTGGCAGAAGGTTTAAGATTGTGCGAAATGGCAAATGAAATTGAATTTGGATTTTACACGGCAGAATTTTTGAAAAATGACCGCGCCAAAAATTTTGTCGAAAAAGTAAAAACCTGCGCGACACTGTATGAAATACCGGCGGCAACTTTTGAGAAAATCAGCGATACAAAAACTCCTCAAGGCGTAATGTTAATCGCTCGGCAAAAATTTTCGACAATGGAAGAAATTTTACAGAAAAATTTAATTGTGGCATTGGACGCGGTACACGACGCGGGAAATTTGGGAACAATTTTGCGAACGTCAGAGGCTTTTAGTTGCGGCGTGGTACTTTTGGAAGATTCAGCAGATATTTTCAATCCAAAAGTTGTAAGGGCGTCGATGGGCGCAATTTTTAATTTGCCAGTAATAAAAATGACTCGCACAGATTTTTTATCAGCAATGAAAAATTCTAATGTAGAAATTTTGGCGGCGGCGTTGGATTCAACGGCAGAAATTTATTACAATCACGATTTTACAGAAAAAACGGCGGTAATTTTTGGCAGTGAGGCGGCGGGCGTATCAGCTGAAATTTTGAATGCGGCAAAAAAAATTTACATTCCAATGACAGGGCGCGCCGAAAGTTTAAACGTGGCAACCGCGGCAGCAATTATTATTTCTGAAATAAATAGAAAAAATCCGCCAGTATTAAAAACTAAGGATTAATTAGGGAAAATAAATAAAAAAGAAAGGTCTGTCAAAAATGAAAAAAATTTTTACGCTAATTTTGATAGTTTTGGTAAGTTTAACTTCAGTTGCAATGGCGGCAAAAAAGCCAATAAAAATTGCCAGATTGCCAATAATTATTCAAAAAAATGTTTTAGATTATGAAACTTCCGCAACGCTTGAAATGAAATTGGCACGCGCCGTAAATATTCCAATGAATAAAACTTTGAAAATTGCCGAATACTTGCCGCCGAAAGAATCTTCAATAGTGTTCGGCGAAATTTGGCACGAAATGTACAATCAAGATAAAAAATCTAAAATGTCCGAGGCAGTAAAAATTTTTGCTGAAGATACAAACGCCGATTTAATTATTTGTCCGATTCTAAATCAATATTCTCAAAGCGTCATTAATTCCAATATCAGTTTTGAAAGTCGTCTTTCAAGTTTTGTTTCAGCCGAAATGATTATTTACGATAAAAAAACCGGAGATTTAATTGATAAAAAAACTACGCGCAGATATAATGACAGCTTTAACAGATTAGGGACGGCGTCATATCTTGCCGGCGAATGTTTCGACCAACTCATTAAAGATACCGGACTCCGCCAAATAATCCGCAGTAAGAGAGGCTAGAAAATGTCAAAAAAAATAGCTGTGCTAATTCCTTGTTACAATGAAAGTTTGACAATCGAAAAAGTTGTAACTGATTTTAAAAAGGAACTTCCGGAGGCAACAATTTATGTTTATGATAACAATTCAAAAGATAACACCGCCGAAATTGCCCAAAAAGCCGGCGCAGTTGTTCGCCACGAATACCGGCAAGGTAAAGGCAATGTTATTCGTTCAATGTTTAGAGATATTGACGCAGATTGTTACATAATGACAGACGGCGATGATACTTATCCCGCCGAATACGCCCGCCAAATGTGCGATTTAGTTTTGGACGGCAAGGCAGATATGGTTATTGGCGACAGGTTAAGCGCAACTTATTTTGAAGAAAATAAACGCCCTTTTCATAATTTCGGAAATTCTTTAGTGCGCGGCTGTATTAATACTTTTTGGAGCAACAAAACAAAAATTCTTGACGTTATGACGGGTTATCGTGCCTTCAGCCCAATGTTTGTAAAATCTTTTCCAATTCTTTCACAGGGCTTTGAAATTGAAACTGAAATGACAATTCACGCGCTGGACAAAAATCTTTTGTTGCAAAGTATACCGGTAAATTATAGAGACAGACCGGCGGGAAGTTTTAGCAAGCTGAATACTTACGTTGACGGCGCAAAAGTTTTAATGACAATTTTTAATTTGTATAGAAATTATCGCCCGTTGCGTTTTTTTGGAATGACAGCATTAATTTTAATGGTGGTTGCAATTTTTATGTTCTTGCCGGTTTTTGCAGAATATTTAACAACAGGATTAGTACCGAAAATTCCTACGCTGATTGTTAGCGGGCTTTTGGGATTAGCGGCAATGTTATCGGCGGCTTGCGGAGTAATTTTGGACGTTATCGCAAACAATGCCAGAAAAGATTTTGAACTGAAAATGAATATGATAAAAATATTATTGCAGAGGGAGCAAAAATCTTGAAAACTATTTGGGCGGGGACGCTTTTTTTTTGCGCCAATAATTATTTGGATTTTTTAAACCTTAATTATTTTTTTAACTTTTGAGGTTTATAAATTTAAATTTTCGTAGATCACAAAATAAAATGACAAAAGAATTTATGAAAATTTGCCTTCAAAATTGTTAGCGGCAAATATTTTTTTCTTTCATTAAATAAATTTCTTTGGTATAATTTTTATAAAATCAGATAAGAATTTTTTATATATTGACAATCATACAATGTTTGAAATATTATTTACAATCAAGAATACCAAATGAGTATTGTTTTTTTTTCAAGCCGTTTAAAAATTTTCTTGGTAAATTAGGTTTCAAAGTATAATTGGAGGTATCTTTCATTCATTTTTCGTGCGAGGCGCGGGAAATTCAAAACAATTCCGGCGAATTTTCTCTTTCGCCTTCGCCACAGTTACTTTTTCAATATTTTTCGACGTTGACAACCATACAATGTTTGAAATATTATTTACAATCAAGAATACCAAATGAGTATTGGTTTTTTTTCAAGCCGTTAAAAAAAATTTTTAGTAAATTAGGTTTCAAAGTATAATCGGAGGTGCCAAAATGGTAAAAAGAATTTTTGTAGAAAAACGCCCGGGATTTAATACGCCTGCGCGACAGATGCTTTCTGATTTTCGCGAAACTTTAAATTTACAGAATTTGGAAAGTGTAAGAATTTTTGTACGCTATGACGTTGAAGGATTGAATGACGCAGATTTTGAAAAAGCTTGCGACAGAGTTTTTGGCGCGTCAAATTTAGATGTGCTTTTTGAAGATGAACTTCCGCCGAGATTAAATTTGGAAAGAACTTTTGCAGTAGAATATTTGCCGGGGCAATTTGACCAACGCGCAGATTCTGCCGCGCAATGTTGCCAATTAGTTACAGGCAAGGAACGCCCTTTAATTCGCACGGCTAAAGTTATTTCGCTGAAAGGTTTAATTTCTGAAGAAGATTTTGAAAAAGTAAAAAATTACGTCATTAATCCAATAGAAACTCAAGAGGCAGATTTTGAACTTCCGGAAACTTTACAAGAATTCGTTGAAGAAATTCCCGACGTTGAAATTTTGAAAGACTTTAACAGTTACGGCGATGAAAAACTTAAGGAAGTTTTAAGCGAACGCGGCTTTGCAATGAGTTTTGAAGATTTAAAATTCTGCCAAAAATATTTTCGAGACGAAGAAAAACGCCCGCCGACAATTACCGAATTGAAAGTTATCGATACTTATTGGAGCGATCATTGTCGCCATACAACTTTTACAACGGCGATTGACAGCGTAACTTTCGACGAAGGCAAATACAGCGCGGAAATTGAAAATACTTTCAAAAATTATCTTGAGTACCGAAAAAAACTTTACGGCGATTCTCAAAAAGAAATTTCGTTAATGGATTTGGGAACTATTGCGGCGAAAATTCAAAAAGCTAACGGCACTTTGAAAAATCTTGATGAATCGGAAGAAATTAATGCTTGCAGTATAAAAGTTACGGCGAATGTTGACGGGCAAAAAGAAGATTGGCTGGTAATGTTCAAAAATGAAACGCACAACCACCCGACAGAAATTGAACCGTTCGGCGGCGCGGCAACTTGCTTAGGCGGAGCGATAAGAGACCCTTTAAGCGGGCGCGCTTATGTTTATCAAGCAATGAGAATTACAGGCGCGGCAGATCCCAGAAAACCACTTTCAGAAACTTTACCCGGCAAACTTCCACAGAAAAAAATTGTACGCGAGGCGGCTCAAGGCTACAGTTCTTACGGCAACCAAATAGGGCTTGCAACCGGCTATGTCAAAGAAATTTACCACGAAGGCTATTTGGCAAAAAGAATGGAAATAGGCGCGGTAATTGCGGCGGCTCCAAATTCAAACGTTGTAAGAAAAAAACCTGTGGCGGGCGATATTGTTGTACTTTTGGGCGGGCGCACAGGGCGTGACGGAATTGGCGGCGCAACCGGTTCAAGTAAAATTCACACGGCGGATTCTTTGACGAAAAGCGGCGCAGAAGTTCAAAAAGGTAATGCTCCCACTGAAAGAAAAATTCAACGCCTTTTCAGAAATCCCAAAGTTTCAAAACTTATCAAGCGTTGCAATGATTTTGGCGCGGGCGGCGTAGCTGTGGCAGTCGGGGAACTTGCAGAAGGCTTGCAGATTAATCTTGACGCAGTGCGGAAAAAATATGAAGGCTTAGACGGTACGGAATTGGCAATTTCAGAATCTCAAGAAAGAATGGCGGTTGTTTTAAATCCAAATGACGTTGAAACTTTTATAAAGTACGCGGCTGAAGAAAATCTTGAGGCTTACAAAATTGCTGAAGTCACGGAGAAAAATAAATTGGTAATGCAATGGCGCGGCAAGGAAATTGTCAGCGTCAGCAGGAAATTTTTTGATACAAATGGAGTTCGTCAACACGTTAATATTAACGTCGCGCAGGTTGAAAAATATTTGCGTCAAAAACTTTCTGAAGATATAAAAACAGCGTGGATTAAAAATTTACAAAAATTAAATGTTTGCAGTCAAAAAGGCTTAGTAGAAAGATTTGATTCAACAGTTGGCGCGGGAAGTGTTTTAATGCCTTTCGGCGGAAAAAATCAGCTTACACCGGCTGAAGGAATGGCGGCAAAATTACCGGTTGACGGCGAAACAAAAACTGCAACAGTTATGACTTACGGCTTTGACGCCAAAATTTCGGCGTGGAGTCCTTATCATGGGGCGATTGACGCTGTAACTTCGAGTTTGGCGAAATTGACGGCTATTGGCGCAGATTTTTCAAAGGCTTATTTGACTTTCCAAGAATATTTTGAACGTCTTGAAAAAAATCCCAATAAATGGGGGAAACCTTTTGCAGCACTTTTGGGCGCGTTTAAGGCGCAAATGAATTTTGGCGTAGCGGCTATTGGCGGCAAAGATTCAATGAGCGGAACTTTTGAAAATTTGAATGTACCGCCAACTTTGGTAAGTTTTGCGGTTGCTACGGTTGACGCTGATAAAATTATTTCGCCGGAATTTAAATCTGCAGGGCACAGGGTTTATTTGGTTGAATGCCCCCGCGATGAATTTAACGTACCGGATTTTCGAGCGTTGAGAAAAAAATTTACAACGGTAAACAGTCACATTAGCGCAGGAAAAATCGTTGCGGCTATGAGTATTGGAGTTGGCGGAATTGCTGAGGCTGTTTCAAAAATGGCTATTGGTAATGATATTGGCTTTAAATTTGAAGAAGAAGTGCGGCTGTTTGAAAAAAATTACGGCAGTTTGATTTTAGAGGCGGCAAGCGGCGTTGAATTAGATTTTCACGAATTGGGCGAAACAATTCCTAAGCCACAAATTGAAATTGGCGAAGTTAAAATTTCTCTTGAAGAAATTAAAAAAGTTTGGACAGAACCTCTTGAAAAAATTTTCCCAACTCAAACAATTTCTGATTCTGAAAAAATTATTCCAGTTTCCTACAAGGCAGAATTTCGTAACAAGTCAAAAATAAAAATTGCAAAGCCTAGAGTTTTCATTCCGGTTTTTCCGGGTACAAATTGCGAATATGACAGTGCGCGGGCGTGGAGGTTTGCCGGGGCTAAGCCAAATGTTTTTGTTATAAAAAATTTGACGGCGGCGGCAGTTGAAGAAAGCGTTTCTGCAATGGTTGACGCAATTAAAAATTCACAAATAATTATGATACCGGGCGGATTTAGCGGCGGCGACGAGCCGGACGGCAGCGGAAAATTTATTGCGGCAATGTTTAGAAATGAACGCCTTGCTAATGAAGTTATGGAACTTTTAAAAAATCGTGACGGCTTGATTTTGGGAATTTGCAACGGCTTTCAAGCGTTAATAAAATTGGGGCTTTTACCCTACGGCGAAATTAGAGACCTTGAAAAAGATTCTCCAACGCTTACTTACAATTCTATTGGGCGGCACGTCAGCCAAATGGTTAGAACACGTGTTGCAAGTAATTTATCGCCGTGGCTTGCAAATAATTCTGTTGGTGACGTTCATACAATCGCAGTTTCTCACGGCGAAGGCAGATTTGTTGCAAATAATTTAGTGTTGAAAAAATTAATTGCGAACGGGCAAATTGCCACGCAGTATGTAAATTTTGGAAATGTACCGACAAATGATTTACCTTTCAATCCTAACGGCTCCACTTTTGCTGTTGAAGGAATTACAAGCGCGGACGGGCGAATTTTTGGCAAAATGGGGCATTCTGAACGCATAGGCGAAAATGTTTGCAAAAATGTTCCCGGCAATAAAAATCAGCATTTATTTGAGGCGGGCGTCAATTATTTTTCATAAGAAACAGAAATTTTCCTGTTCCCTGTAAATTCGACGAATAGGAGCATTTACTCAATCAACTGAAAGGGGATTTTCAAAATGGGAATTTTTAGACAGCCGCTGAATCAAAATCCCCCGTCAAATTTGCGGCGCAGAAATAATTCAGAGTTCGGCGATTGGGATTCTGATGACGACGACGATAACGATTTTTTCAGTCATCATTCAAATTCCGGTTCAAGTTCAAGTTCAAATTCAAACTACAGTAGCAGCCGTTCAAGTTATAGCGACAGGGATTATCACGATCCTGCAGAGGGCGGCGGCGATTCTGACGGCGGAGACGGCGGCGATTAATTTTCATTAGGGACGTGAATATTATTAATTTTAAAATTCTTGAAAAAAACGATAAACCTATTTTTGACAAATTTTATCAAGCTGGATATTACGAAAATGCTTATGCTTGTTTTACTGGGCTTTACATGTGGCGTAAATTGGGAAATACGCGCTGGGCGATTGAAGATGATATAATTTATTTGTGTTCAGAATGGCACGGCAAATTTTCAGCATTTCAGCCACTTTGCACGCGGGAAAAAATTCCTACAGCTATTACTAAAATTATTGAAATGTTCAAAGAGTGCGGACAAAATGAAGTTCGTTTTGTCGGCTTAGAAAAATTTTTTATTGAAGAATTGGCAAAATATCCGGACGCCAATTTTGAAATTTCTTCTGATAGAAATAATTCAGATTATGTTTACCTTGCACAGGATTTAATAAATCTTTCCGGCAGAAAATTTCACGGCAAAAAAAATCATTTGAATCAATTTTACAAAGATTATCCTCACGCCGAATATTTACCTATAACTTGTGAAATTATCCCGCAATGCAGGGAAGTTTTAAAAAATTGGTACGAAATGCACGAAAACCCCGACGATATTTTTGTTGGACAAGAAAATAAAGCAATTCAAGAAATTTTGGACAACTTCAAAGATTTCAAACTCAAGGGCGGAGCAATTCTTTTGGGCGGAAAAATTGTAGCGTTTACTTTTGGCGAAAAATTAAATTCTGATACGGCGGTTATTCACGTTGAAAAAGCAGATCCTACAATTCGCGGCGCGTACACTGCAATAAATCAAAATTTCATTGCGCACGAATGGGCGAATATGACTTACATAAATCGTGAGGAAGATATGGGCTTGGAAGGTTTAAGGCAAGCTAAAGAATCCTATCGCCCCGTTAAAATGATTGAAAAATTTTCTGCAAAAATTTTATAATGAAAAAGATTGTTTTAATTTGCGCCAAAAATTATGACTCGTTCGCCTGTACGGTTGCAAAAGATATTCAGCGGGCGGCAGAGGAAATTAATTTTGAAATTTCCTGCGCCTCTATGACAACGGCAGAATTACACCTTTTGCCTTCAGATACGGATGTGGTACTTTTTGCGCCTCCGCGCTACCGTCATTTGGAACGCATAAAAAAAATTTGCCCTAACGCTAAAATTTCAATGATTGATTTTAAACTTTACGCTCTGCACGACGGAGCGGCTATTTTAAATTTTGCGCGGGAAATTCTTGAAACTTGAAAAATTTTTTTAAGGTGTGTTTTTCTATGAAAAAAATCGTTTTACTTGGCACAAAAGGCGCGTTCGCTGAAATGGTTGCAGAAAAATTAAGATTGGCGGCTGAAAATGAAAAATATCCCTGTGAAGTTTTTGTGCTGACTTTTTCAGATTTACAAAAATTGCGCAAAATAAATCCTGATATAATTTTATTTGCGCCGCCGCGTTATCGTTCCTACGATTTAATTCAAAAAATCTGCCAAAATTCCGTGCTTGAAATGATAGACATGAAAGACTACGCTTTTATGAACGGCGATTCAATTTTGAAAAAAATTTGTTCTTACTTAAAATAAAAAAACCGCTCCTTTCGAGCGGCAATTTTTTTTTCGTTTAAATTTTAAACATTAAATCTAAAGTAGGTAACGTCGCCATCTTGCATGATATAATCTTTGCCCTCAAGGCGCACAAGCCCTTTATCACGGGCGGCGGCAACCGAGCCCAGCTTTACTAAATCATCGTAGTTTACAATTTCTGCGCGAATAAAACCGCGTTCAATATCGCTGTGAATTTTACCGGCGGCTTTAACTGCGGGCGTACCTTTTTTAATCGTCCACGCGCGGCACTCATCGGGACCGGAAGTTAAAAATGTCATTAAGCCCAACAAGTCAAACGCCGCGTGAATCAGCCTTTCAAGCCCTGAACTTTCTAAGCCAATATCAGCCAAAAATTCTTTCGCCTCGTCTTCGTCAAGCTCGGCAATTTCTGATTCAACTTTTGCGCAAATAACCACAACCTGCGCGCCTTCAGTTTTGGCAAGTTCGATAACTTTTTGAACGTGCGGATTGTTGGAATAATCGGCTGCCTCATCTTCAGAAACATTTGCAACGTATAAATTCGGCTTAAGCGTCAACAAATTTGTTTCACGAATTGCAAAAAGTTCATCTTCAGTTAAAGCTACACTTCGCGCAGGTTTAGCCTCGTCAAGGGCGGCTTTTATTTTGTTCAAAATTTCATTTTCAAATTTAGCCTCTTTATTACCGGATTTTAAAACGCGGGTAAGGCGTTCAAGGCGTTTATCGACAATTTCTAAATCTGCTAAACAAAGTTCAGTTTGAATTGTATCAATATCTCTAAGCGGGTCGATTGTATTTGCAACGTGAGTAATATTTTCGTCTTCAAAACAACGTACAACGTGTGCTATTGCGTCAACTTGCCTGATGTGCTCCAAAAATTTATTGCCGAGCCCTTCGCCTTTCGACGCGCCCTTAACTAATCCCGCAATGTCAACAAAACGCACTGTAGCCGGCGTAGTTTTTTTGGAGTTGTACATTTTAGTTAAAATGTTCAAACGTTCGTCAGGAACTGCAACAATTCCCACATTCGGCTCAATCGTGCAGAAAGGATAATTCGCCGCCTCTGCTCCGGCTTTTGTAATTGCGTTAAAAAGTGTGGACTTGCCAACATTCGGCAACCCTACTATTCCTACTTCTAAACTGCTCATAATTTATTTCACGTCCTTTTTTATATCTGCAACCCATTTATCAACTTTTTTTAGATATGCAACCCATTTATCAACTTCATCAATATCAATTTGGGTTTTGGGTTTTTATAATTGATTTATGTTTTATGACAGGAGTATTATTAATAATGACAATATTTTTTTAATAGTTCACATTCGTTATTTTAATAATTGAGTTGACAATTAGTTCAATTTCGTCTTTAGTGAGATTTAAATTTTTTACCTGCAAATAGCTACACAGATAAATATAAACTTGTTCTTTTATGTTGAGTTCGGCGCGAAGTCTTGCATAATTTTTGGCTTGTTCGTCAGTTATTAATTCACTTTGAATATATTCTCCAACGTCTTCAAAAGTTTCAACCTGCGCGAAGGCAATCGGCATAAAATTAAAATTATAAAAATTTGGCGTAAAAGTAAAACTGCCCAGAGCAACCGACGCCGCTAAAATTCGCCTAAGAAATTTTTTATTCATACCGCACACATCCTTAAATACTGCAACATTTTAGGAAACTGAATTTAATTTGTCAACTTTTGGCATTTATGATAAAATTTTGACATTGGAAATTAATTTGAGTTAAATCGACGAGGTGTAATAAAAATGGGAAAAACGCTGGTAATTTTGGGCAGTTCGTGGGGCGACGAAGGCAAAGGTAAATTCGTTGACTACTACGCGCAAAAAGCAGATATTATTTCAAGAGTGGCGGGCGGCTCAAACGCTGGACACACTTTAAGCATTGATAATGTTGAATATAAATTGCGGCTTGTACCTTCCGGAATTCTTTGCAAAGATAAATTTTGCGTCATTGGTAACGGCGTTGTAGTTGATCCAAAAGTTTTGCTTGAGGAAATGGATTCACTAAGCGCACGCGGAGTTGACGTTTCAAAAATTCGCTTGTCTAACCGCGCTCATGTAGTTTTGCCTTATCATCAAATTTTGGATAAACTTTCTGAAGAATCACGCGGCGATAAAAAAATTGGTACGACGGGGCGTGGAATTTCTCCCTGCTACATTGATAAAGCTGACAGAATCGGTATTCGTGTTTGTGATTTTATCGACAAGGAAGAATTTGCGGCAAGATTAAAATTTACAATCGAACAAAAAAATATTATCCTGCAAAAAGTTTACAATCACGCGCCGCTGAATTATGAAGAAATTTTGAGCGAATATGAAGGTTACGCTGACAGGTTGCGCCCGTATGTTTGCGATACAATAACTTTGCTGAATGAAGAATTAAACGCGGGCAAAAAGATTTTGTTTGAAGGCGCACAAGCTACAATGCTTGATATTGATTATGGAACTTATCCCTACGTTACGGCAAGTCATCCCGTGGCGGGCGGCGTTTGCGTAGGCGCGGGAATTGCGCCGAAAAAAATTGATACTGTTATTGGCGTCGTCAAGGCTTATACAACGCGCGTCGGTGAAGGTCCTTTTCCTACTGAACAACTTAATGAAATTGGCGAAAGGTTACGCAAGGAAGGTCACGAATTTGGAACAGTTACGGGGCGTCCGCGTCGCACGGGCTGGCTTGATGCTTGCGTTGTAAAGTACGCCGGGCAAATTTCCGGCATTGATTATTTGGGCGTTACGAAAATGGATATTTTTGACACTTTCGATGAAATTAAAATGTGCGTTGCCTACAAAATCGACGGCAAAATTATTAATGAAATTCCTGCAAGTTTAAAAGTTTTCGCGCAGGTTGAGCCGGTTTATGAAACTTTTGAAGGCTGGAAATGTGATACTTCAAAAATTCGCAATTATGAAGATTTACCCGTAAACGCAAAAAAATATCTTGAAAGAATGGCTGAAGTTACAGGTACAAAAATTGGAATTATTTCAGTTGGACCGAACAGGGATCAAACTATCGTAGTTGACGAAAATATTTTTTAAATTAGGATTTTTTATAAATTAAATATTAAAGTATGTTGACAAAAGTTAAGATTAAAAAGACGCCCGCCGCACTTAGTTTTTACCGGTAACGCTGAAGTTTCTGTAACGCACTCAAACGCGGCTGGAACTTTGAACTATTTTTTGCTTGACGCGAAAAAACGCAGGCGGGCGTCGATTCTGCAAATGCGATGAGTAAGAGCATTTGCTCCTTTGCTAGGCGTTTTAAAATACCGACTTGTTAAAAAAGAAAAATTTGTAAACAACACTTGGCGTAAAATAATTTTAGCCGCCGAAAATTGGGCGGCTTTTTTTATTAAAAATTGAAATTAGTAAACTGGAAAAAATTTTTCGGTTAATATTAACCCTTTTGAAACTTAAAAAAATGGTAAATTGCCGAATAAATAAGCCTTTAGATATTGATTCTGAATAATTCTTGTGATAAACTTGCAACGGCAGTAAATAGTTGGGGGGAATGTAAATTTTACTGCTAACCAACTATAAAATTTCTTTAGTCATTGAAATTCAAGCTCAAATATTTTATTGTTTTAACTAGAGGGCAGTTTCAGTGTATTATGCAATAAAAGGGACAAAAAAAGAAAAGTTCCTGAAAGGCGATTAGCATGGAAGTTATTTTGGCAGAGTATTTAGGTTTTTGTTACGGCGTCAAACGTGCAATAAAAATAGCAAAGAAACACGCGGACGGCAAAAGTTGTACATTGGGACCAATAATTCATAATCCGCAAATGGTAGCGCGCCTTAATGCTGAAGGCGTAGGAATGACAGAGGATTTAAATTCGGTTGAGGAAGGCACAATAATAATTCGTTCGCACGGAGTAGGACCGCAAACTTATGAAGAAATTCAAAGGCGCGGGTTAAAATTAGTTGATGCAACTTGTACGCACGTAAAAAAGGCGCAACTTTCGGCAAAAGAATTGGCGGACAGCGGCTATAGCGTAGTTATTATCGGCGAAAAAAATCATCCTGAAGTAAAAAGTATTTGGGAATGGACGAATAGAAAAGCCGTAATAATCGAAAATGAAGTTGAGGCTGAAAATTTTGCACCGTGTCCAAAACTCGGCATAGTTTCACAAACAACAATAGCCGGTGAACATTTTAGAAAAATAGTTCTGCGCTTGTTGGAAAAGTCAAAAGATATTCGCATTTTAAGGACGATATGCACAGCGACTGAACAACGGCAGAAAGCAGCAATGGAATTGGCGGCGAAAGTTGACGTTATGCTTGTAGTAGGCGGCAGAAACAGTGCAAATACAACAAAACTTGCCAAAATTTGTGAAAGTATTTGTAAAACCTATCACATAGAAACTGCTGAAGAAATTTTACCGGAATGGTTTAACCAATGTAAAAAAGTTGGAATCACAGCGGGAGCCTCAACGCCCGACTGGATTATCAGGGAGGTTTCAATACAGTGTCAGAGGATGTAAAAAATTCTGAGGATATGGGAAGTTTGCTCGACGCGGCCGGAGATATTCAAAGTATCCGCGAAGGCGAAATAGTTGAAGGAACAGTTGTGCAGGTTAATCGCAGTGAAGCATTTGTAGATATTGGTTACAAACAAGAAATTCCAATTCCAAAACGTGAACTTGCAACACCGGAGCCGGAATCAGCAGAAGACGTTGTAAAAGTTGGCGATAAAATCGAAGTTTATATTCAATCACTCGGCGGCGAAAACGGCGGCGCACTTTCCAAAGTTAAAGCTGACAGAATGAGCGGCTGGAAAGATTTGGAAAATATAAAAGAAAACGGCGGCACGGTTCAAGCAAAAATTACCCAAGTTATAAAAGGCGGGCTTGTAGCATTCGTCGGCGAAATTCGCGGCTTTATTCCTGCATCTCAAATGGAACTTCATTTCGTCAGAGATCTTTCGGTTTATGTCGGTCAAACTATCGAAACAATTCCGATTGAAATAGATAAATCTAAACAACGCCTTGTACTTTCACGCCGTCCAATTCTTGAAAAAGAACGTGAAAATAAACAAAAAGAAATTTTTGAAAAATTGGAAACGGGGCAAATTTGCAAGGGCGTTGTAAAACGTTTGGTTGACTACGGAGCATTTATCGACGTAGGCGGTATTGATGGACTTGCTCATATTTCAGACCTTTCTTGGGAAAGAATCAGCAACCCTTCAGAAGTTTTAAAAGTTGGCGATGAAATTGACGTTTATATTAAAAACGTTGATCCTGAAACAAGAAGAATTTCTCTTTCAGTAAAAAATACACAGCAAGATCCATGGATTGATAAAGCTGATAAATATTCTGAAGGACAGGAAATTGAAGGCAAAATAGTTAAGCTTGCAAAATTCGGCGCGTTCATGGAAATTGAGCCCGGCTTTGATGGTTTAATTCCAATGGGCGAAC
>CALGGV010000241.1 GCA_937915725.1 uncultured Selenomonadales bacterium | reverse complement strand
TTTTTTAAAATAACTTTCCTTAATTTTTTGGGGAGGTGTAACCTTGAAAAAAATTGTTTGTTTCCACCTTGACGATTGCCCCTACTGTCACAAGGCAAAACGCGCCTTTGAGGAACTTTGCACAGAAAATCCCGCGTGGAAAAATATTCCCGTTGAATGGGTTGAGGAAACGCGCCAAACTCCTTCCGAATTAAAAAATTTTAATTATTACTACGTACCGACAATTTATGTTGACGCCGAAAAAATTTATGAGGCTAATCCGGCTGACGACTACGCAAAAATTAAATCTGAAGTTAAAAAATCTCTTGAGGCGGCGTCCAAATAATTTACAGGAACTTTTTTTTATTGTGGCGAATAAAAATTCAAAAATATAGGAGGCGATTTTATGAATTTGGGAATTTTGGGAAGTGGGATGATTGTACAGGATTTTTTGCAGACTATTGACAAATTGAAAATTTCGTACAAGGTAATTTTGGGCACTGAACGTTCAAAGGAACACGTAGAAAATTTGGCGGCGCAGTACAATTTTCAAAAAGTTTATTATGACTACGACGAACTTTTGAAAGATGAAAACCTTGATACAATTTATGTTGCCTTGCCTAATCATTTGCATTATTCTTTTGCCAAAAAAGCGTTGCTTGCAAACAAAAATGTTATCATTGAAAAACCCTGCGTTACAACTTACGATGAATTTCAAGACTTGAAACAAATTGCAACTGAGCGCAAAAAAATTATGTTTGAGGCGGTAACTCTTCACTATTTGCCCGCTTATTTGAAAATTCGCGCAGATTTACCCAAACTCGGCGATATTAAAATTGTAAGTATGAATTACAGCCAATATTCCAGCCGCTACAATAAATTTAAAGCCGGCGAAATTTTGCCTGCCTTCGACCCCCAAAAAAGCCGGCGGCGCGTTAATGGATATTAATGTTTACAATTTAAATTTTGTAATTGGACTTTTTGGCAAGCCCAAAACTTTTTCTTACAGCGCAAATATTGAACGCGGGATTGATACAAGCGGCGTTATGGTTTTAGACTACGGAAATTTTAAAGCCGTTTGCATTGGGGCGAAAGATTGTCAAGTTCTTACTGCGTCAACCATTCAAGGCGATAAGGGAAATATTTTTATCGAAATTCCGGCAAACAGAATCGACGCTTATATTATCAACTACAATGACGGCGAAGGTAGCGTTGAATCTTTTGACGAAAATAAACACCGTATGCTTTACGAATTTGAAACTTTTATTGAAATTATTGACAGCAACGATTTTGAACGCGCCAATAAATATTTGGAAGTTAGCGAAATTGTCGCGCAGATTTTACAGGAAGGACGCGCTCAAGTCGGAATTAAGATTAAGGACTAGGGGCTAAGGATTAAGGATTAGGGATTAAAAAAATTTAAGGAAGGTGGCAAAATGCAACAAACAAAAGTTGTACTTAGTGAAGTAATGATGCCCAGTCATACGAATCCGAGCGGCAATGTGCACGGCGGCAACATTATGAAAATTATGGACTCCACAGCTTACGCGGCGGCGCGCAGATATTCCCGTTCAAATGTTGTAACCGCCCGCGTTGACGAATTGGAATTTTTACTGCCGATAATGATTGGCGATCTTGTAACTTGCACGGCTGAAGTTATTTTCGTCGGCAAAACTTCAATGGAAGTTGCAGTTACTGTTGATGTTGAAGTTTTGGAGCAGGAAACCGGACCGCAACGCGCCCTTTCGGCATATTTTACAATGGTTGCACTGGACAGAAACGGACGCCCGATGCAAGTACCGCGCCTTGAATTGGAGACTGAAGAGGCTAAGGCGGCGTTTGAATCAGGGCGTAAACGTTACGAAAGTTACCGCGCCCGCAAAAAACAACGTAAGGCTGAACTCGCTCAACAAAAAGAATCTGAAGAAAAAAAAATCGATTAATTTCGGAGGGAATTAAAATGTTGGACGGAAAATTGGTTATCGCTCATATTGGCAACGGTAAAAGTACCAATCGCTATCACTTGCCGTATTCACTGAATCGCCCGGAAAAAATTAAAATCAAGGCAATTTATCAACGTACACTTCGCCCCGGACCGTGGGCAGAAATTCCCGGCGTTGAATATACCGACAACCTCGACAAAATTTTGAACGATCCCGAAATTGACGTTGTAATAGTCAACACGCCCAGTCAAGCTCATTACTCAATGGCTAAAAAAGTTTTGGAGGCGGGCAAAAATTGCGTAGTTGAAAAACCTTTCGCTACAAATGTTGAAGACGCCGCAGACCTTTTCAGAATCGCAAAAGAAAAAGGCGTTACCGTGCAATGTTATCAGAATCGCCGCTTTGACAGCGATTTTTTGACAGTTCAAAAAGTCATTGAATCCGGCAAGCTCGGAAAAGTTTTTGAAGTTTGTATGCATTACGATTATTACCGCGCCGAAGTTCCGGAAAAAGAAACTACTTACAACCGCGATCACGCCTTCATTTACACGCACGCTTGCCACACTGTAGATCAAGTTGTTTCGTATTTTGGAAAGCCGGTTGAAGTTCGTTATGACGTGCGCCAACTTTTGGGCAAGGGCAGAATGAATGATTATTTTGATTTAGACTTTTTCTACGACGGCTTGAAAGTTACAGTTCAATCAAGTTATTTCCGCGCCAAAATTCGTCCGAGTTTTGAAGTTTACGGCACGCGCGGCACTTTCATTAAAGCTGAACAAGATCGACAAGAGGCTGATTTGAAAAAATTTTACTTGCCTGCAGGTCATGCAGATTTTGGAATTGACGCGCCGGAAAATTACGGCACAATTTATTATTACGATGACGAAGGCAATTACCACGAAGAAAAAGTTAAATCTGAAGTTGGAGACTACGCAAGATTTTATGACGCACTGTACGAAACAATTATAAACGGCGCGCCCCAACTTGTTACTGAAGAAGAAACTATGGAACAAATGAGAATTTTGGCGGAGGCAGGAAAAGGTTTAGCGTAAAATTTTTCTTACAAACTTAAAATTTTTGAGCCGTCCGAAATGGCGGCTCTTTTTGAGTCAAAAATTTCTTGACTGCTTGAATTTTACTTGCTAAACTAAAAAAAATTTTAGGAGGCGGGAACTGTGGGGCTTGTACAAAAAATTCAGGGTAAATTTAGGCGTGATCCAATTTTAAAGCGGCGTGTAATTGGAATTTTGGTCGCACATATTATCATTGGACTTGCGATTAACTTGTTGAGAATCAGTCTTTTTGGCAACGATCCTTTTTCGTGTATGCAGTTGGGATTCAGCAAGGCGTTTGAAATGAGTTACGGAACTTGTGTAATTTTATTTAACCTTGTGGCGATTATTCCAATTTTCCTGATTGCTAGACGCTACATTCAATTTGGCACGTTGATAAATATGTTTTTGCTAGGACCAATTGTTGACGGCTGGTACGCGGTAATGTTGATGGTTTATCCTGATTTCGGTTACATTTCATTTACTGCGCGGGTTGTTTGTTTGATAATCGGCGTTATACTTTGCTGTTTCGGCGGTTCAATGTATATGGTTACAAATTTGGGAATGGGACCTTACGACGCTATAGGTTGGATTATCGAAGATGTTACAAAGAAAAAAATTCCGTTCAAATATGCGCGTATCGGAATTGATTCGGCGGCAACAGTTACGGGATTTATTTTCGGCAGTATAGTTGGCGTGGGTACTTTGACAATGGCACTCGGGACAGGTCCTTTGATTTCTTTTTTCACTGATAATATAAATCGTCCGCTGATTTACGGCAGATAATTTTTAGGAGAGATAATGATGAGCGATAAAATTTCACAGGCTGTAGAATATATGAGAGGTCCGTACAGTTGCTCGCAAGCGATACTTTGTGCTTTTTGCGAAGACGCGGGACTTTCATTGGAAGAGGCAGAAAAAAAGGCGGCTCCATTTTCCGGCGGCAGAGCTATTAAATGCGGCGCACTTTACGCAGGCGAAATGGTTTTAAAAGCAAAATTCGGCGAAGATACAAAATTGGTTGACGAACTCGATAAAAAATTTCAAGAAAAAGTTGGAGCGATTAACTGCCGTGATATTCGCAGAAATAATTTGCGCCCGTGCATTGGTTGCGTTGAGGATTCAGCCACAATTCTTTCAAAAATGTTATCAAATT
>CALGGV010000240.1 GCA_937915725.1 uncultured Selenomonadales bacterium | reverse complement strand
CGGCGACGGCGATTGTACGGCTATTGGCGGCAACCATTTTATTCACGGCTGCAGAAGAAATATTGATTTAAACGTTATTTTGTTCAATAATAATATTTACGGTATGACAGGCGGGCAAGCCTCCCCAATGACGCCGCTTGGCAAAAAAGCAACTACCGCGCCTTATGGAAGTATCGACAGACCTTTTGACGCTTGCAATTTGGCTGTTGCCGCCGGTGCTACTTATGTTGCGCGTTCAACTGCTTTTCACGTTCAACATTTGGTTAATATTATTGCTGAAAGTTTTGATAACGCCGGCTTTTCATTCGTTGAGGCGTTGGTACAATGTCCGACGGCTTACGGCAGAAAAAATCGTATGGCTGAACCGGCTAAAATGTTACAATGGATGAAAGATAACGCCGTTATGAAAAACGCGTGGGATAAACTTCCTGACGATAAAAAAATTGGCGATAAATTTCCTATTGGACTTTTTTATAAATCTGAAAGTGAATCTTACAATGTTGCTTATCGTAAAGTTATTCAAATGGCAGGAGGTGTCACTAAATGAGGACTCAATTAAGATTTTCCGGCTCCGGCGGGCAGGGCGTAATTACAGCCGCTATTATTTTTGCAGAGGCGGCTGTCGCGCAGGGTTTTAACGCCGTTCAATCTCAATCTTACGGACCGGAGGCACGCGGCGGCGCGTCTAAGGCTGAAGTTATCATTGACGACGAAAAAATTTTTCATCCGCACGTTAAATCGCCTGATTTTTTGTTGGCACTTACTCAAAAGGCAGCTGATAAATATTTTAATGATCTTAGCCTGGACGGAACTTTGATTATCGATTCTGATTTAGTTCCCAATCCGCCAAAATTTCCAAATACCGTTTCTGTACCTTTTACAAAACTTGCAACTGAAAAACTCGGCAATACTCTTTTCACAAATATTATCGCACTGGGCGCAGTTGCTAAAGTTTCAAGTTTCGATATTGACGCCATAAAAAATGCTATTTTTGCACGTTTCCCCATTAGTTCGATTGAATCAAATTTTCAAGCTCTTCAACTCGGTTTTAGGAGTGTATAAAGTGTTTAGATTTTTACTTTTTTTAATTGTATTCATACATTCCAACGCGCTTGCAATGCCGCCAATAATGCCGCTTAACGAAATTCAAAATGGAATGCGCGGCACAGGTTATACCGTTGTTGAAAATTCCGGCGTTCTGGAGCCGTTCAATTTTAGAATTGTCGGTACAATTCAAAACGGTAAAGGCTCTTCAACTTACATAATGGCGGAGGCGTCCGGCGATTTAATTAATCGTACCGGCGGAATTTTACAGGGAATGAGCGGCTCCCCTGTCTACATTAACGGCAAACTTATTGGCGCACTTGCTGCCGGTTTTAAGGAAATGGACCCAAATATTTTTCTTATTACGCCGATTGAAAATATGCTGAATATCTGGGAAATGCCGGATCCTTTGGGAATTAATCCACGCGCGCCTAAAGAAGAAATTATCGAAGAAGAAAAAAATTCCGAAGATGAAGATTCTGAAGACGAAGATAATTTGGAAGAATTAGACGAAGGAATTATTGACGGGGAAAATTTTGCTAATGAAAAATCAGTATTCATTTATAACGGCTTTGACTCAGCGGGCTTGAGTTATTTAAAAAATTCTTTGCCGAATTTCAAAGATATAACGCTTGTAGCCTCTGACGGCACGCCAAGTCTTAAATATGACGCCTCGTTATACGGCGGCGCACCTTTTGGCGTTGCGATAGTTTTTGGCGATTTTTTAGTTGGAGCGACGGGAACTGTTACGGCGGTTGACGAAAAGAAGATTTTAGGATTTGGACATTCTTTTATGCACGCGGGCAACGTGAATTATTTTATGACTGATGCAAATGTAATTGGAGCGGTAAAAGGTGTAACCAACGGCGGTATGAAAATGGCAACCGTCGGAAGTATCATTGGAAGAGTAAATCAAGACCGCGAGGCGGGCGTAGGCGGTGTTTTGGGGCAATTCCCCTCCGTCGTGCCAATGAGTGTTACTGTAAACGGCGATACTTACAATACCATAATTGCTTACAATGAAAATTTAATGGCAAAATTGGGCGCGGCTATTGCTTACAGCGCGTTAAGTAAAAGTTCAGATTCATTGGCAGAAAGTACCGTTAAAGTAAGTTTCGATATAAAAACCAATGCAACTGAAAGCGGAACTTTCAGCCGTGAAAATATTTATTACAGCCCTGCAGATGTTGGACAACTTGCAGTTTCAGAATTACTTAGCGCGTTGACTTTGGTTACTACAAATACAACCGCCGAAAGTGATATTTTTAGTATTGACGTTAATATGGATTATGAATTGGCGCGGCGCACGGCTAGCTTAGTAAAAGCTGAACCTGTTCAAAAATTGGTAAAGCCCGGCGAAACTGTAGATTTAAAAATTACCCTGCAACCTTATCGTAAACCGGCTGAAGAAATTATGGTAAAATATACCGTGCCGATTATAGCTAAAGAGGGTAAATTTGTTTTAGATTTACACGGCGGCGGATTAGTGCCTGTTACTCAAGTTCAAGCGGCGAATGTAATTTTGCCCAGCACTAAAAGCCCTTCTGAAGTTTACAAAGAAAAATTTGATCAATTACTGAAGGCTAACAAGAATAATGAAATTATTATAAAACCGGCAGCCGTTACCAGAACTGAAAAAGAATTAAAAGCCGAAATACAACGGGCTAAAAAACTTTTGGCGCGACTTAATAAACTTGGTAAAAAATTGCCGGCAAGTCAGCCGCCTGCAAAAATTTCTACAAATTACATTATCGATAACGTGATACAATGCGCGGTAAATGTTGATAAATTGTAATTCGGCAGTTAAACGAAAGGAGATTTTTTATTGGAACGACTGATAATAAAAGGCGGAAGACGCCTAACCGGTACAGTAAAAATTAGCGGCGCAAAAAACGCCGTCCTGCCAATAATTGCGGCAACTTTGCTGGGACAAGACAAAGAAACTTGCCTTGATGAAGTTCCGAACCTTGAAGACGTAAAAACTATCAGCGAAGTTTTAAAAACTTTGGGCGTTAAAGTTAATCACGAAATAGAAAAGCATCAGTTACACGTTGACGCCTCTAAAATTGAAAATGTAATTGCGCCGTATGATTTAGTTAGAAAAATGCGTGCGTCATTTTTGATAATGGGACCACTTTTGGCAAGGCACGGCGCGGCGAAAATTTCATTGCCGGGCGGTTGTGCTATTGGAACACGCCCTATTGATTTACATTTGAAAGGATTTGCTGCACTCGGCGCAAAAATTGATATTGGACACGGCGATATTTCTGCAACTGCGCCAAACGGCTTGAAAGGCGCAAGAATTTATTTAGATTTTCCCAGCGTCGGTGCAACTGAAAATATTTTAATGGCGGCTTGTATGGCTGAAGGGCAAACTGTTTTAGAAAATCCCGCGCAAGAGCCGGAAATTGTTGACTTAGCAAATTATTTAAATATTATGGGCGCAAAAATTCGCGGCGCAGGTACAAATGTTATAAAAATTGAAGGCGTTAAAAAATTGGTTGCCCGTGATTATGCAATTATTCCTGACAGGATTGAGGCGGGTACTTATATGATAGCGGCGGCAATGACGCGCGGCGATGTTTATATTGCCAATGCTATTTCTGAACATTTAAAGCCCGTTATTGCAAAACTCAAAGAATCCGGCGTTACTGTCATTGAAGATGTTGATGGTATTCGTGTTAGAAATGACGGACGCCCCCGCGCAGTCGATATTAAAACTTTGCCTTATCCGGGTTTTCCTACAGATATGCAGGCGCAATTTATGGCTATGTTGACAATTTCTGAAGGTACAAGCATGGTTACTGAAACTGTTTTTGAAAATCGTTTTATGCACGTGGACGAATTGCGGCGAATGGGAGCCAAAATTAAAATTGACGGGCGAACTTCAGTTGTTGAGGGCGTTGAAAAATTAACCGGCTGTCAAGTTAAAGCTACTGACCTTCGCGCAGGCGCGGCTATAGTTTTGGCGGGGCTTGTTGCTGAAGGCGAAACTCAAATTGGCTACATTCATCATATAGATCGCGGTTATGATAATCTTGTTCAAAAGTTGGTAAATTTGGGCGCAGATATTCGCCGCGTCGATTTTTAATAAAAATTAAAGATTAGGGGCTAGGGATTTTTCCTTAGTCCTTAATTTTTGAAAAGAAAGGAAGGAGCCAAATTGCCAAGTTTAAATTGGTTAGGAAAAGACAAAGTTATTACTTATCATCAAAAAGTTCCCTTTCACTTCCTAGACAAAAAATTTTCAGTTGGAAATTCAGACAATATGATAATTCACGGTGATAATTTAATTGCGCTGAAAAGTTTACTGCCGCGCTATGAAAATAAAATTAAGTGTATCTACATTGACCCGCCGTATAACACAGGCAATGAAAATTGGATTTACAATGATAATGTTTCAGACCCGCGCTTGCAAAAATGGTTAGGGCAAGTTGTAGGCAAGGAAGGCGAAGATTTAACGCGCCACGACAAATGGCTCTGCATGATGTACCCGCGCCTTAGGTTACTTCAAAAACTCCTGCGCGACGACGGCGCAATTTTTATCAGCATTGACAGTAACGAATATGCAAATTTGAAATATATTTGTGATGAAATTTTTGGCGCATCAAATTTTATTGCTGATTTAGTTTGGAATTTAGGAACGGGAACAACGGCGGGGCATTTTACAAGAAGTCACGAATATATTTTTTGTTATGCTAAAAATAAAAATAATTTTCCAAATTTCAAAAATTTTAATGATGATGAAAATATAAAACACGGCGCACTGAAAAAAATTTCAAAAAAAAACCCGGCAGTTGAAATTACATTTCCGGCGGGATTTGAATTTGAAGGCAACGACGCAATTTTCACAGGCGAAATTGGAAATTCCGAAAAAGAATATATTTTATCTGACGAAATGAAATTTGAAAATGGCAAATTAGTAGCTGATACAAAAATTCGCGCAGGTTTTGCAATGCGAAATCAAGTTGAAAGTTTTATTCGTGGCGAAAAAGTTATTGACAGCAAAGGACAACCCGTCAAAAGATTTTTTTTCAACAAGAGCGGAATTTTATTTTATGAAAAGGCAAAAACCATAATAAATCCCAAAAGTGTTTTGAATGATTTTGGAAGTACAAAAAACGGCACAACCGAATTAGACTCAATTTTTGGCGAAAAAGTTTTTGATTTTCCAAAGCCAGTTAGCTTGATTCAATTTCTTTTACAACTTGCAACAGAAAAAAATTCAATCGTGTTGGATGCGTTTGCAGGGAGCGGCACAACTGCCCACGCCGTTATAAATCTTAACCAACAAGACG
>CALGGV010000239.1 GCA_937915725.1 uncultured Selenomonadales bacterium | reverse complement strand
AAAACGACAACAAAAAATGCTCCGTCGAAAGTTGGAAAGTTTTAAAAGACCTCGCCATTAAAGAACTTTCAAATAAAAAATTGTACGTCGTTGACGGTTTCTGCGGCACTCACAAAGATACCAGAATGAAAATTCGTTTCATTATGGAAGTTGCTTGGCAGGCGCATTTTGTAACAAATATGTTTATTCGCCCCAAAACTCAAGAAGAATTTGATCAAGAACCGGATTTCGTAGTTTACAACGCGTCAAAGGCTAAAGTAGAAAATTGGAAAGAACTCGGCTTAAATTCCACAACCGCTGTTGTTTTCAACGTTACAAGCAAAGAACAAGTTATCATTAATACTTGGTACGGCGGCGAAATGAAAAAGGGTATGTTCTCAATGATGAACTACTTCCTGCCGCTCAAAGGTATTGCCGCTATGCACTGCTCCGCCAATACCGATATGAATCACGAAAATACCGCTATTTTCTTTGGACTTTCCGGAACCGGCAAAACTACCCTTTCAACAGATCCAAAACGTTTGCTGATTGGCGATGACGAGCACGGCTGGGACGATTCAGGCGTTTTCAATTTTGAAGGCGGTTGCTACGCTAAAGTTATCAATCTTGATCCTGTTGCAGAGCCGGATATTTACGGCGCAATTACCCGCGACGCACTTTTGGAAAATGTTACTGTTGACAAAGACGGCAAAATTGATTTTTCAGATAAAAGCGTTACAGAAAATACCCGCGTAAGTTATCCTATTTATCACATTAAAAAAATCGTTCGCCCCGACAGTCACGGTCCGGCGGCTCAATCTGTTATCTTCCTCAGCGCAGATGCATTCGGCGTACTCCCGCCCGTTTCAATTTTGACTCCTGAACAGACGAAATATTATTTCCTTAGCGGCTTTACTGCGAAATTGGCAGGTACTGAACGCGGAATTACCGAGCCTACTCCTACATTCAGCGCGTGTTTCGGTCAAGCTTTCCTTGAATTGCATCCTACTAAATACGCTGAAGAATTGGTAAAACGTATGGAAAAATCCGGCGCAAAAGCTTACCTCGTCAACACCGGCTGGAATGGCACGGGCAAACGCATTTCAATTAAAGATACTCGCGGAATTATCGACGCAATTTTGGGCGGCGCAATTAAAACCGCTCCTACAAAGAAATTGCCAATTTTCAACTTTGAAATTCCTACCGAACTTGAAGGCGTTGCTACAAACATTCTTGATCCGCGCGATACTTATGCTGACGCCGCTGAATGGGATAAAAAAGCTAAAGACCTTGCAGCACGTTTCATTAAAAACTTTAAGAAATACGAATACAACGAAGCCGGAAGGGCTCTTGTTCCTGCAGGTCCGCAACTTTAATAAAAGGCTAGAGACAAAAGGCTAAAGACTAGGGATTGGTTTTTAGGCAAAAAAAGAACCGTCGAAAAATTCGGCGGTTTTTTTAGTGTCAAAAATTTTTAACGCAGATATTTATTTTCCAACTTCGCTAAAGTGCCGTCGTTTCTAATTTCTGCCAATACAAAATTTATATAGTTCAAAAATTCTTGGTCGCCTTTCTGCATTAAAATCCCGCAAGAATGAACGGTAAAAG
>CALGGV010000238.1 GCA_937915725.1 uncultured Selenomonadales bacterium | reverse complement strand
TGCAAGAAATTCTCGGCTTGCCGCAAAATCGCAAAGTGCCGGTAGTTTCAATGGTTACCCGCCTTGTTGCTGCAAAAGGGCTTGATTTAGTTGTTAGAATGATGGACGAACTTTTACAGCACGAAGATTTTCAATTTGTTTTACTCGGCACGGGCGATAAAGTTTATGAAGATTGGTTTAAAGGCTTAGCGTGGCGTTTCCCGCAAAAAGTTTCTACCAATATTTATTTCTCAAATGAACTCGCACAAAGAATTTACGGCGCGTCAGATATTTTCTTGATGCCCTCAAATTATGAACCTTGCGGAATTGGACAATTAATCGCTATGCGTTACGGCGCGGCTCCTGTCGTTCGTGAAACAGGCGGCTTGAAAGATACAGTTCATCAATATGACAAATACGAAAAAGAAGGCAACGGCTTTGTTTTCTCAAATTATAACGCTCATGAAATGATGTATGCTCTTAAACGCGCTCTCAGCACTTACGGCAATTTTGAAATCTGGCTGCAAATAGTTTCTAACGCAATGAACAGCGACTACAGCTGGACTGAATCTGCCCGCGAATACAAGGAACTTTACGAAAAATTAATGGCTAAATAAGGATTAAGGACTAAGGGCTAGGAATTTTTACCTTTATTCCTATAAATCTGCAACCCTAAAAAGTCCGGCGAGCGGCTTTTCTCTCGTCGGGCTTTTTTCTTTACAAAGGAGGTGATTTTATGGCTAACTTGAATTCAAATCGAAAAATTTGCAAAAATTGCGGACGCTCTTTTATAGGAAAAGCCGGCGAAACTATCTGCAGTATTTGCGCGGCGTCAATATCTTCTCTATCTAACCAAGAAGGCAGGCATCAACTTGAAACAGTAAGAAATTATATACGCGGGCATCAAGGCGCGTCTGATTCTGAAGTTATGGAAAATACCGGCGTTTCAAAAAAATTTCTGCGCGATATGACAAAATCCGGTTATCTTCATAACGGCGCACAAATTTATAGCAGTGCACGCTATTGCGCCAAATGTGGCAAAAGAATTAGGAGTGGCTCCTATTGCCCCGAATGTTTTAATAACCTTCGCCTTACAACAAGACGGGCAGGCGTGCGCAATGAATTATTTTCTCAACCAATTTCAAAAATTGAAATGACTACCGAAGTTGACAATACAATTTTGATTGTAGATTGTGACGAATTAAATTTAAATACAACAAAATATATTGTAGAAATGGGACTTCCAAATTACACAATTTCTACTGCAACAAGTCAAAATGCCGCAATGAATATTTTGCACGTAACGACCCCAAAACTTATACTCCTGGATGACGCCGTTACTCGAATTTTTGATGGTATGGCAATTTTAAGGGCTGTCCGCTCCGATCCACTCGGAAAAAATATAAAAATTATGATGACTTCAACTTCTCCGCAAAAAGAAAATGTTGTGCGTGCACTTTTAATGGGTGTCAAAGATTATCTGACTAAACCATTTGACCCAAAAGATTTAATTGAGCGCGTCAATAAATCTTTGAGTTCTCAAACAATTTCAACTGTACAGCGCAGAATATTTAAAATTTTGATTATCGAAGATAATAACAACGATTTAGAAATTGAAAAAGAAATTTTAAAAAATCAATTCACTTGCGAAATTCTAACGGCGCAAAATGGAATAGAGGGCTTATGGGTTTTAAACGAAAATCCAGTAGATTTGATTCTAGTGAGCTTAGATATGTCTTTTATGGATGGATTAAAACTTTTGGCTTTTATTCGTAGGGATAACAAATTGAGAAAAATCCCTGTTATAATAATGTCAAATTCAAATGATTCCGGTTTGAATGAAACTTTTGCAAATGCTGCTGTAAGAGGATATGTCAAAAAACCAATATTCACGCAGGAAAATTTATTTTTGATAGAAAATGCACTTGAAGAAAGTAAAAAATAGTTGGAGGTAATTTTGTGGCGGTTGATAAAAATTTATTTCTGTACAATTTGGCGGTAGTTTCAATTATGAAAAGTGAGGCTCCCTACGTCAAAGAGTGGCTTGATTATCATTTGCTTGCAGGCGTGGAACATTTTTATATTTACGATAACGAGAGCCCCGACAATCTCAAGGAAGTTTTACAGCCGTACATTGATTCAGGAACTGTAACTTATATTTTTTATCCCGGCAAGGCGCGCCAATATGAGGCTTACAACGAGGCAGTTCAAAATTATAAATTTTTTTGTCGCTACATTGCTTTTATTGACGCCGACGAATTTATTTTTCCGCAAAACAATAAAAGCATTGTCGAAGTTACAGATGAAATTTTGCAAGATAAACCAAACGCCGGCGGGCTTGCCGCAAATATTTATTATTTCGGCTCCAACAATCTTGAAACGGCAGATTATACAAAGGGCGTTTTAGAAAGATTTACCCGCCGCGCTCCCATTGATTGGATACCGTTGATTGGCAAAGATAAAAGTTTGCCCGGCGGCACGGCGCACGTTAGCACTATCACTATTCCGCGCAAAATTCATCATTTCGGAAATCCTCACTACGCTTATTATTTTGAAAATTGCTATGCTGTAAATTCTAACGGCGGGCGCGTTCCAACTTACTACAACAATCCGCCGCTTGTCGATAAAATTGTTATGAATCATTATTCCGTAAAATCTAAGGAAGAATACTTTGAAAAAATCAAGCGCGGTACTGCCGATAACAAAAATAATATTTACAACCTTCAACGTTTTCAAAGGGACGATCATAACGAAATTTTTGACGACAGTATTTTAGCTTATCGTGATGCCCGCCAACAAAATCCCTTAGAAACTAAAAGTGCCAAACACCAAAGAACTTACAGCGCGCTTTTTAAAAATTTATCGCCAACTTTTGGAAAAAATCCCGCAAAAAAAATTTTCGTCGGCAAATTGGAAACTTTTTTAACTTGCTTGAGATTAGCGTCATATCTGCGCGAAAATCTTTTCAATGAAACGGTAGGAAAATTTTTTGAGGAAATGTCCCTTGAGGCAATTCACAAAACTTTATATACTACTATAGCCCCTGCCGATTTAAGGCTACTTTTTTTTGAAATGCCAAATATTTTAAAAATGAATTATCCTGCAGTAGAAAATATTTGCCAAGATTGTATAAAAATTATTCCAAAACTTATGGATAAATTCAGAACGCCCATTGCCGGTGATTGGAAATCATTTATTGAACTGAAGTATTTTATGGAAATGTTGAAAGTTTTTGAACAAAATAAAAAAGATTGAAGGGAGCACATTTAATGGCAGTTGATAAAAATCTATTTCTATATGATTTGGCTATAGTGGCGATTATGAAAAATGAAGGTCCCTACGTCAAAGAATGGCTGGATTATCATTTGCTGGCGGGCGTTGAACATTTTTTTATTTACGATAACGAGAGCCCCGACAATATGAAGGAAGTTTTACAACCGTACATTGACGCCGGAATTGTAACTTATATTTTTTATCCCGGAAAAGCCATGCAACAAGTTGCGTACAATGAATCTATTCAAAAGTTTAGATTTTTTTGCAGATATATCACATTTGTGGACGGCGACGAATTTATTTACCCGCAAAGTAAAAAAAGTATTCTTGAAGTTACAGATGAAATTATGGAAAATAAATCTACCGCCGGAGGACTTGTTATTAATTGGATGATGTACGGCTCCAATAATCTTGAAAAGGCAGATTATACAAAGGGCGTTTTGGAAAGATTTACACGCCACGCCAATAAACTAAAAGATACTATAAAAACTATCGCCAACCCGCGCAGAGTAGATTATATGTTTACGCCGCATTATATGGTTTATTTTGATGGTTTTCATCAAATTGACGAAAATTCTTTACACTTTTTCCCGAATACCAATTATAAAATTTCTGATAAAATTATTATGAATCATTATTATTGCAAGTCTCGTGAAGAATATTTTATAAAAACTACACGCGGCGAGGCATCATACGGCAATAATCAACTTTATACAATGGATAAGTTTGTTCATGAAAATAACGAAGT
>CALGGV010000237.1 GCA_937915725.1 uncultured Selenomonadales bacterium | reverse complement strand
ACGTACTCAACAGGGCGGCTCCAATCGACGTGTACGCCGGTATTTTCCCAAAGGCGCGTTAAAACAAGCTTTAAACTTTCGGCGTCGGCTTGAGGATTTATTTTTTCTGCCGTGAAATCTAAAAGTGTTTCGTGCGGAATTTTTATTTCGTGAATTTCAGACAAAAATTTTTCAGCTTTACGCTTGCCTTCTTCATCGCCCAGTACAACTATAACTTTTTTGGTTGCCTCGTCAAATTCAACGTAACCTAAATTTTCGCCGTAACTTATTGCTACACTAAAATTTTCAGTCAAGATTTCACCTCCCGACTTTGCAAAAGTTCCTTGAAAAAATTTAAAAATCTTGTACCTAACAGCGAAAGTTCCTTGAATCTGTTCCACGCCAGCGCAACTTTAAATTTTATTGGCGGCTCTATTGGCACGGCTTTAAAATTCTCCGAATCCGTCAATACAAATTTTGGAAGAAGTGAAACTGCAACGCCGCCGGAAACTAACTCTTTGATAGTTTTAAGTTGCGAAGTGTTTAACAAAATATTTGGCGCAAATCCCGCCTCTGCTGAAAGTTTCATTGCCACAAAATTTTGAACTGTTCGTTTTGGTTGCAAAATAAATTTTTCGTCCTTTAATTTGTCGAATGAAATTTTTTCTGAGTTTGACAATCTGTGATTCAGCGGCAAGCACAAATAAAATTCACTTTCCAATAATTTTAGTGAATTTTTTGGAAGATCTTCCATTCTCAAAAAAATTATTCCGAAATCTAAAGAATCGTTTTCTAATTTTTCATTGACAGAAATTGAATCACTGCATTCTTGTAAATCTACCAAAATATTTGGGTTTGACGCTTGAAACTTCATAAAAAAATTGGGGAATAAATAAGATTCAACCATTGGCGGCACGCCCAATTTGACGACGCCGCTATTTTGCGTTTGGAAACGCGCCATACTTTGTTCAGCCGTTTGAACATTTTGCAGAATTTTTTTTGCGTGTAACAAAAAGACTTGCCCCGCCTCCGTCAAAACTATATGTTTTTGACTGCGGTCGAAGAGCAATAAATTTAATTCTGCCTCTAACGCTTGTATTGCCTTTGTAACTGAAGGTTGCGAAACGTGCAAAAAGTGCGCCGCCTTTGTAAAATTTTCCATTGAACTTACTGCGCAAAAATATTCCAGCTGTCGTAGTTCCATTTTACACCCCTTAAATGACAAACGCGCCGCGCGTGTCTAAATCTAAAATTAAAGCATTGGCTTGAACTTCATTTTTTTTGAACGCCTGCACCATTTCGACTGCGATATTATTTTCAATGTGTTTATCGACCGGCGAAAAAGCAATTAAGCAAGGACCCGCGCCGCTTAAACAAACGCCCACTGCGCCGGCTTTTTTTGCCGCGTGAAAAACTTCCTGCATACCCGGTACTAATTTTGTACGATAAGGTTGATGAAGTGCGTCATCAAACGCCGTTGCCAAAAATTTTTCCTTGCCCTGCATAAGCGCGGCTATTAACATTGACGCACGTCCAATATTAAAAACCGCGTCTTTCAGCGATACACTTTTGGGCAAAACTTGACGCGCAATCCTTGTTGACAACGGAAAATCCGGAACTGCTACGATTAACTTTAATTTTAATTTCGGCAGGAATGAAAAAGTTTGAACTTGCCCCCTGTCAACCGTGCTGATTGTAAAACCGCCGTAAATCGCCGGCGCAACGTTATCGGGGTGTCCTTCAATTTCGGTTGCAAATTTTAAAATTTCTTTGCGATTGAAAGGTTTACCGACAATTTCATTAGCCGCCGTCAAGCCTGCAACAATCGCCGCCGCGCTGGAGCCCAAGCCGCGTGACATTGGAATATTGTTTTGCATTTTTAAAATTGCGCCCTTGAATTTTTCGGCATTGCCGCTGCGCTCCAAAATCATTTTTGCTGCTTTCCAAACAATATTTTTTTCGTCAGTAGGAATAGTTTCTGCGCCGTCGCCGTGCGCCTCAATCGTCAAAGTATTTTCCTCAAGCAAAGTTAATTCTAAATCATTGTAAATTGTGGCGGCAAGTCCCAAACAATCAAAGCCGGGACCGCAATTTGCAGAAGTTCCGGGAACTCTTACTGTAACTTTATTTAAATCCATAGACCTCAACTCTCAACGCGCATAACGCCGAAAAAAATTTTTTTCAGTGAATCCTGCGCGAGTAATTTTTTATCCCTAGTCTTTAGCCTTTATTCCCTATTCTTTAACATTTAACTTTCGACGCGCATTACACTTGAAATTTCGTCTACGACAGATAATTTTTTCAATTCGTCCTGTGCGATTAAAATATTTTTATGTTTAACTTTGTGAGTAACGACAACCAATTCAGCGTGATCCTCAACAGTGCTGTTAGTTTGGGCAACTGAAGTTAAACTTACTCCGGCGTTGCCAAAAGTTGTAGCAACCGCGCCCAAAACTCCAGGCTTATCATCAACCAAAAGCCTAATATAATACGAAGAAACAGTTTCTTCAATCGGGCAAATTGGCTTTTTATTGTAGCAAGTGCAACCGAAACGCCCGATGCTGTTAGTTTGAATTTCCTTTGCAATTTCGATAATATCAGCGATAACGGCGGAGGCAGTAGGAAAACCTGCGCCCGGTCCGAAAAACATTGCCTCGTTGATAGGATAACCTTTTACGAAAATTGCATTGAAAACGCCGTTGACGCTTGCAAGCGGATGAGTTTTCGCCAAAAGTACCGGATGAACTCTAACATCAACGCCCGCATCAGATTCTTTACCAATAGCCAAAAGTTTTACCACGTAACCTAAATTTGCGGCGTGTTGAATATCTTTTGGCGTAATTTTTGTGATACCTTCAATGGAAACATTATCAAATTGCACGCGGGAATTAAAGGCGATTGACGCAAGAATAGCAATTTTGCGGGCGGCGTCTTTCCCCTCAACATCGGCAGCAGGATTTGCCTCCGCGTAGCCTTTCGCCTGCGCCTCTTTCAAAACTGTATCATAATCTGCGCCATCTTCAGTCATTTTGGTAAGCATGTAATTTGTTGTTCCATTTACAATCCCTAAAATTTCCGTTATACGATTTGCCGTAAGTGAATTTTTCAAAGGCATTATGATAGGTATTGCGCCGCCGACAGACGCCTCAAATAAAAATTCGACGTGATTTTTTTCGGCGGCATCGAACAATTCTCCGCCAAACTGCGCGACCGCGTCTTTATTCGCCGTGACAACGCTTTTTCCGTGTTCCATAGCTTGTAACATAAAAGTTTTAGCCGCTTTTACGCCGCCGATTAATTCAACAACTATTGAAATTTCGTCATCGTTCAAAATATCTTCAAAGTTGCTTGTAGCGGGCAAGCCTTTTTCTTGAAGTGCGGGTATTTCGTGCGGCAGTACCAAAATATTTTTAATTTGAATTTCAGTACCTGCGCGTTGAGTAATTATATCTTTGTTATCCTGCAGAACTTTAATTACGCTGCCGCCAATGGTGCCGGCTCCTAAAATTCCAATTTTTGTAATTTGCTTTTCAGCCATAAAAATTTATTCCTCCAGTTTTAAATCTGAAAATTAACTAACAAAAAAATATTCGGCGGCGATTTTAATATTTCCTGCAACAGAAAAACTTTCACATTTACAAATAAAGTGCTACAATTTAACAAAAATATTTGAGGTGAAATAGTTTTGAAATATATCAGCACTCGTACAAAAAATTTCCAGCCTTTAAATTCGGCGGACGTAATTTTAAAAGGCATAGCAGATGACGGCGGCTTATTTGTTCCCGAAACAATTCCAAAAGTTACACTTGACGAAATTAAATCACTTGTTGATAAAAATTATGTTGGGCGCGCAGTTCCAATTCTGGAAAAATTTTTGACAGATTATACTGAAGATGAACTTTTTGAGAGTTGCGAACTTGCTTATGATTGGTTTGATGTTTCGTCAAAAGTACCGCTGACAATTTTAATTCAAGATGAACAACATAAAAATTCTCCCGTTGGAGTTATGGAATTGTGGCATGGCAACACAAGCGCATTCAAGGATTTAGCGTTACAACTTTTGCCGCAATTAATGACGCGGGCTTTAAAAAAAGTTGGCGAAACGAAAGAAATTTTAATTTTGGTTGCAACTTCCGGCGATACAGGAAAAGCCGCGCTTGCGGGATTTGCCGACGTACCGCAGACAAAAATTATGGTTTTTTATCCTGCTGAAGGCGTTAGCAAAATTCAAAAACTTCAAATGGTTACTCAAGCCGGAAAAAATGTAAATGTTACGGCGGTTAAAGGAAATTTTGACGACTGCCAAAACGGCGTTAAAAAAATTTTCGCAGATGAAAATATTCGTGCGGAATTGGAAAAATCTAACGTCAAATTAAGCTCGGCAAATTCTATTAATTGGGGACGCCTTGTGCCGCAAATTTGCTACTATTTCGCCACTTACGCCGAATTTGTAAAATCTGAATCAATCAAACTCGGTGATACTGTTAATGTTGCAGTTCCTACCGGCAATTTTGGAAATATTTTGGCGGCTTACTACGCAAAAAGAATGGGCTTGCCAATAAAAAAATTAATCTGCGCGTCAAATATAAATCACATTCTTACAGATTTTTTCAATACCGGCTTTTACGACAGAAACAGGGAATTTTATAAAACCATTACCCCTTCAATGGATATTTTAATTTCCAGCAACCTTGAAAGACTTCTTTACCACGAAACGGGCGGCGATACAGAGCGCGTAAAATCTTTTATGCAAGAATTAAATTCTACCGGCAAATATAAAATCAATTCGTCCTTTAAAAATAAATTGGATAAAATTTTTTACGCGGATTACGCTACTGAAGATGAAACTTTAAAAATTATTAGAAATATTTTTGATACTTTCAAATATCTTGTCGATACTCATACGGCTGTTGCACTTTCAGTTGTCGGAAAATATCGCAAAAATACGGGCGATATGTTGCCGGTAATTGTTGCCTCGACTGCCAGTCCGTTCAAATTTACAAGTTCAGTTTTATCTGCGCTAGGCGAAAATGTTGAAGGTATTGATGATCTTGAACAGCTTGATAAACTTAGTCTTTTTACTGATAAAGCTATACCGAAAAATCTTGCCGCTCTTGGCACGGCTAAAATCCTTCACGAAAATATTTGCACTAAAGACGAAATGGCGGAGTGTGTTTTAAAATTTGCCGCCGGAATTAAGGGTTAGGAGTTTTTTAATTTTTAAGACTTAACAAGTCGGCATTTCTTTTTGGCGCAAAAAGAAACGCCTAGCAAAGAAAAACATTCGCCCGCCTGCGTTTTTCGCGTCAAACAAAAAGTAATTCGCAGGTTACAGCCGCGTTTTCTCACTTTACCGAAATTTAAAGTCACAAGCAAAAACGGAGTGCGGCGGGCGTCTAACGCGTCTTCTAATCTTTCATTTTTAAACATACCCTAGTGGCTAAGGATTAGGGACAAACTGCGCGATTAATTCTAATTTTGAAAGGTCGCGCAGTTTTTTATTTTGAATTTCAAATTTTGACGGATTAAAAATAAATGTTAAAATAAATTGGTTAAAAGCCGCCGAAATTTTAATTTTCTAAAAAGGTGATAAATTACGTGGACAAAATTTTAAAATCAGAAATAGATTCAACTTTGGAATTGTACGACGAAATGACTTGTGAAGAGGAAGAAGAAACTGTCGGCAATTCTTTTTTTGACAGGCTGTATTTTGGTACAAGAATTTTGGTAGTGGCTGAAAATTTCGGCGATGAAATTCTTATTGCGGGAAATATGATTTTAAATTTGGCGGCGGCGCGTGCTGAAATTTTCATAGCTTATTCAAATGAAAAAATTTCCACTGCCGAAAATATTTTTGTACTGAAAATTTTGGGCGTCAATGCAGATAAAATTATTTTCCTCAACAAAAAAAATCTTCGCGTAGATTTAAAAAATATTTTGTTGGAACTCCGCGCCAATATTATTTTCTGCCCGGATTATGATTCTGAATCTAAATTATCCTCAATCTTTGAAGAAGTCATGGGCGAAATTTTAAAAGAAAATCCGGATTATCGCCCGGAAATTTATAAAAAACTTGCAAACGCAACCGCTTTAAACGCACCGCCGGATTTTTACGCGCCAAATTTATTGTCAGTCAAATTGCCCAAAATTTCAACTACCGACAATTACAACTTTGATTTAATCAACCGCGCAAATTATAATTGGGCGGGGCGTGTACGTTTTCCCGTTCCGGAAAAATGCCGAAAAACTTTATTGAAAAATAATCCACTTGCGGCGGCAATTTTTGCCTATAATTCCAAATTAAAAAAATTTTCTGCATTGAGAATTTTAAATTCAGATGAAGTTTTTTTTGAGCGCAGGACGGACAATCAAATTTTTACTGCGAAAATTTCTGCAAGTTCCGGCGTGGCTGAAAGTGTTGCAGATTTTAAAATTTTTGGCGAATGTTGGCGACCGCGCGTTGACGATACAGAAAAAATTTTGAAAATTGAATGGGCTGAAGGCGTTCAAGTTCGACAAATTAAAATTTACGGTAATATTTTTGACGAGGCGGCGGCTAAATTAAAAATTCGGCTTGATTTAGAAAATCACATTGACAAGGCGGGAATTTCTTTAGATAATATTCAAGTTATGGAAAAGATTTTGCCAAATCACGGCTGCCCGCTGATTCTTGACGTGGAAAAAATTTTTGTGCGACGTGCAGAAATTGAAATTATCGAAAGCGGAAAAGATTTTGGAATTTCTGAAGTTGAATTTTTTGCAAACGCCGAACCGCTGAAAAAAATTTCGCCGTTCATAAAATTAGTTGTTGGGAAAAATTTTTTTTATCGTTATGACGTTCCTTACGAAATTGAAAAAATTCCTATCGGCTTATATAAATTTCACGTTGATGAAAATGTAAGATTGACTGCCACTTCAAACGACGAAAATATTTTGACGGAAATTTTTAGCGGCGATGGAGAGTTAATTTTAAATTTGGGCAACACAAAGGAAATTGTTTTAACGGCTGAAGTTTTGAGCAACCCTAACATTTACGATAGGGCAATTATTCGGCGCGTGGGCGATTTGGCGCAAATTCAGTTGAAAGTTTTACAGTGGCTTGATAAAATAAATTTAAGGACTAAGGGATAAAGCCTAAAGTCTGGGGAATTTTCCCTAAAACCTACAAAAAGGGGCGCGTGTATGCAACTGCTCTACAACCTAGCGGCAATTTTGGTCGTGTTTATAATAATTCCGGTTTTTGCAATTCGTTCAATTCGTGAAAAAGGTTTCGTTGAAAGAATCAAGCAAAGTTTAGGATATTTTCCTGACGGCGCGCTTGATCCTGTAGCGAAAAAAAATTGTATTTGGGTACACGCGGCATCAGTTGGAGAAATTGTAGCTACAAGCCCGCTTATCAAAGAATTTCGGCGGGAATTTCCCAAATCGCCAATTTTAGTTTCAGTGGTTACAACTTCCGGCTACGAAATGGCTAACAGGATTATCAAGGACGCGGACAGCATAATTTATTTTCCGCTGGACTTACCTTTTGTGGCGGCGTCAGTTATTCGCAGAATCCACCCGCGCATTTTCTTAAATGTTGAAACTGAACTTTGGCCCAATTTTTTGAGAAATTGCCGCCAACTTCATATCCCCGTTATGATGGTAAACGGCAGAATTTCTGAAAAAAGCGTGCGCCGTTACAAGTATATGTTTTCAATTTTAACTGATATGATTGGCACGGTAAAATTTTTTGCGATGCAGTCGCCTATCGACGCCAATTATATAAAGCAACTTGGCGCGCCTGAAAATTTGGTTACTGTTACCGGCAATACAAAATTTGACCAAACTTATACAGACGTAACGCCGGAGGAGCGGGAAAAAATTTTAACAGATATGGGCTTGAAAGACGCCGAAGGGATTTTTCTTGCAGGCAGTACTCATCGTGGCGAAGAAGATTATGTTTTGCAAGCGTTTAAGGCTGTTCGTGAAAAACATAAAAAGGCAAAGTTGGTAATTGCGCCGCGTGAACTTTTGCGCACTCGTGAAGTTATCAGCATTTGCTCTCGCGCAGGTTTTAAAGTTGGAACTCGTACCGAATTACAGAAACGCCCGCCCGCAAATGAAGACGTTATAATTTTGGACACAATCGGCGAATTGGGGCAAGTTTACAGTATCGGCGATGTAATTTACGTTGGCGGCAGTTTGGTTACTCACGGCGGGCATAATATTTTGGAGCCGGCGGCGCACGGCAAGGCAATTATTGTCGGGCATCATATGGAAAATTTCAAAGACACGCACGCCCTTTTCACAAATCGCAACGCCTGTATCACTGTAAATAATGTTGAAGAACTTGTGGAGCAAACCAAAAAACTTTTCGATGACGCCGAGCGCAGAAAACAACTTGAAACTGAAACTTTGAAAATCGTTTTAGAAAATCGCGGCGCGGCTAGAAAATCCGCTATACTTTTGCGAAAAGTTTTAACTGCTTACGAGGCGAAAGAAAACGCCCGCCACCCGCGTACTACTCAAAAAATTGAAAATCTGCGCACATATTTTATCTATCTGATTCACAGCAAAGAATCCGACGGCATTTCAATGACTTTGCTAATGGGGCTGTTTTATATTTTTTCGCTTGTCTATGAACAACTTGTCAACATAAAACTTTTATTTTACAGGACAGGAATTTTGGGCAAGGAAAAATTAAATTGCTACGTTATCAGCTTAGGAAATATCACAGTCGGCGGCACGGGCAAAACTCCAACTGCTCAACGTTTGGCGCGAGATATTAGGGATATGGGCTATAGAGTTGTAATTTTAAATCGTGGCTACCGTTCAAAGTGGCACGGCGAAATTGGAATTGTTTCAGACGGAAAAAATTTACATATGGACGCGGCAGAAGCGGGCGATGAGGCTTATATGTTGGCTAAACATTTGCCAAACGTACCGGTTTTAATAGGCGCAGAAAGGGCAGTTACCGGAAGATATGCTATTGAACATTTCGGCGCGGAAGTTGCAATTTTGGACGACGGCTATCAACATTGGCAACTGAT
>CALGGV010000236.1 GCA_937915725.1 uncultured Selenomonadales bacterium | reverse complement strand
ACGCCCTTAATCAAAATAACACCGTTACAATTACAAGCGGCTACACTTTGCAACTTGGCTCTGATGTTACAACACCACAAACCGGCGATACAAGCTGGACTGTTTCAAACGGCACAGCCAGATATATTTCTGCGGGTACAAGCGCAGGTTATGTAATTTCAAATAATCAGATTGTTTATCAAAGTGCGGGCAGTGAAACAACTTTAGCTACAATTTCCGGCTTGAGTACCTCTGCAACGGCTGATGATATTTCTTTGAATGATAAAACTGTTACAATCGCCGCGCACGCCCTTAATCAAAATAACACCGTTACAATTACAAGCGGCTACACTTTGCAACTTGGTTCTGATGTTACAACACCACAAGCCGGCGATACAAGCTGGACTGTTTCAAACGGTACTGCCAGATATATTTCTGCAGGTACAAGCGCAGGTTACGTAATTTCAAATAATCAGATTGTTTATCAAAGTGCGGGCAGTGAAACAACTTTAACTACAATTTCCGGCTTGAATACAGCGGCTACAGTCAACGATATTTCTTTAAGCGGTACAACAGCTACAATTTCTGCAAATGCCCTTAATCAAAATAACACCGTTACAATTACAAACGGCTACACTTTAAAACTTGCAAGCAATGTTAAAACTCCTACTCCAACTTCAGCAAGCTGGACTGTTTCAAATGGCACGGCTGAATATATTTCTGCAGGTACAAGCGCAGGTTATGTAATTTCAAATAATCAGATTGTCTATCAAAGTGCGGGCGGCGGCGAAACTTTAATTGCAATTTCCGGCTTGAGTACTTCCGCCACAACCAATAATATTTCTTTGAGTGGAAAAACTGTTACACTTTCAAACGCCGCACTTAATCGAAATAATACCGTTACAATTTCAGACGGCTATAATTTAAAACTCGGCTCTGATGTTACAAAATCTACAGAAACTGCTGAAGGCTGGCAAGTTTCAAGCGGTACTGCAAATTATAATACTGCCTCTCAAACTGCCGGTTATTCTTTGGTAGACAATAAAATTTCTTATGTTTCTGCAACTAATCCTACAACTTTAGTAACTGTTAGCGGCTTAAAATCGACTGCAACGGCTAAAAATCTTTCGCTTAGTGATAAAACTGTTACGGTTGCTCAAACTGCTGTTGCCAAAGGCGAACTTACAATTTCCGGCGGCTACGCATTGACTTTAGCTAAAGGAACTTACAGCGGCATTTCAGTTGTCGGCGGTATAGGTATTGATACTATTACCAACAGCGGCAATAGCGCGGTAATTTCTACCGGCAATGGCAATGATTTAATTTCACTGGCAAACGGTACTTCCAAAAATACAATAATTGGCGGCGGCGGCAATGATTCAATTTCTGCCACGAAAGGAAAAAATACTTATCAATATGCAACAGGCGACGGCAACGATACTATTTACGGTTTTACTACAAATGACACTTTGAAAATTACTTCCGGAAATATTTCAAGTTGGAACATCGATAATAAAAATTTAATTTTCAGAATCGGCAGCGGCTCTGTTACAATTCTTGACGGCGCAGGAATGGCAATTAATATTGTCGAGTCAAACACCACTAAGGCGTCAACTTTCATTTACGGTGAAAATTTGAAATACGATACAAAACAAACTGCGGTAACACTTACTTCAAATTACAGCGGCAGTTATACACCGGACAGCAAATTAAAAAATCTTGCAACGATTGACGGCGCGGCAGTTACTTCAGCTGTTTCAATTACCGGAAATTCAAAAAATAATTCGATAATCGGTGGAACCGGAAACGATACTTTAGGCGGCGGCAGTGGTAATGATACTTTAACCGGCGGCAGCGGCGCAGATATTTTTGTTTATTCGGCGGGTAAAGATGTCATTGCTGATTATTCGGCTGAAGATAAAATTTCTATCGGCAGTGCAATTTCTAACGCAACGGTTAAAACTTCCAAAAATTCTTCAGACGTTATTTTTACAGTAGGCAAGGGGACTTTGACTGTTAAAGACGGCGGCGGCAAAAAAATTACAATCGACGATTCAACTTACATTTACGAGAGCGGCAAAATTTATGACGGCAATCAAACTTCAGTAACTTTAACTTCAGCATTCAAAGGAACTTTAGACAGCGGAATTATTACGGCGGACGGCTCAGATTTATCTGCTAAATTGCAAATTGTCGGCAACACTTCAAACAATACAATTTACGGCGGTACAGGTGCAGACAGTTTGAACGGCGGCGCGGGCAATGATTTACTTTCCGGCGGCAAGGGCAATGATACGCTTACCGGCGGCGCAGGCAACGATACATTAACCGGCGGCGATGGAAACGACGTTTTCATTTATGAAGGCGGCAACGATACAATCACGGACTACACGGCGGGCAAAGATAAAATTAAAATTTCTGCTGATATTACCGGCGTTACAGTTAGCGGCGATGATGTTACTTTCAGAACGGCGGACGGATCCTTGACTGTAAAAGACGGCGCGGGCGAAAAAATTACTACCATTAATTCTAAAAATAAATCTACTGTTCAAATTTATGAGAGCGGCTTGACTTTTAACGAAAAACAAACTGCGGTAACGCTTAGTTCAAATTACAGCGGCAGTTATACACCGGACAGCAAATTAAAAAATCTTGTAACGATTGACGGCGCGGCAGTTACTTCAGCTGTTTCAATTACCGGCAATTCAAAAAGTAATTCTATAATCGGCGGCAGTGGCAATGATACTTTAGGCGGCGTCACAGGCAACGATACATTAACCGGCGGCAGCGGCGCAGATATTTTTGTTTATTCGGCGGGTAAAGATGTCATTGCTGATTATGCGGCTGAAGATAAAATTTCTACCGGCGGAGCTACAATTTCAAAAGTTACTGTAAAAAAATCAGACGTTATTTTAACTGTAGGCAAGGGGACTTTGACTGTTAAAGACGGCGTTGGTAAAAAAATTACAATCGACGATTCAACTTATATTTACGAGAGCGGCAAAATTTATGACGAAAATCAAACTTCGGTAACTTTAACTTCAGCATTTAAAGGAACTTTAGACAGCGGAATTATTACGGCGGACGGTTCAGATTTATCTGCTAAATTGCAAATTGTCGGCAATGATTCAAACAATACAATTTACGGCGGTACAGGCGCAGACAGTTTGAACGGCGGCGCGGGCAATGATTTACTTTCCGGCGGCAAGGGCAATGATACGCTTACCGGCGGCGCAGGCAACGATACATTAACCGGCGGCGATGGAAACGACGTTTTCATTTTTGAAGGCGGCAATGATTTAATTACCGACTACACGGCGGGCAAAGATAAAATTAAAATTTCAAGCGAGTTCACGTGGAGTATCAGCGGCAAGAATGTTATTTTTGAAACTGATGAAGGTACAATTACAGTTGAAAACGGCGCGGGCAAAAAAATTACTACCCTTAACGCCAAAAATAAATCAACGACGCAAACTTATTCTGCAACCGGCGCAAATACGCTTGATTTATTTGAAGATAATAATTTTATTTCAGAGGACGTGCAACTTTCCTCAATCACTGAAATTACTGCAGATAATTATTCTGTTGGAAAAATTGAAACTGAAAATTATCTTGCACTTGAAAACAACGAAAATATTTTGACTTACGGCAAAGATAAATAAAATCTGCGCGAAGAAATTTTTTAACGTCTCGAAGAAATTCGGGGCGTTTTTTTCGTTGACAATAACTATAGCGATTGATAAAATTGCATTTATTGAAAATTGAATATAGATTGAATTAGGTGTCGCAAGACTCAATAAGGAATTCGGTATAAGCCGGAGCGGTCCCGCCACTGTAACAGCGAGCAATTCTGCAATTATGTCATTGAACGAAAGTTTGAGAAGGCGCAGAAAAGCTAAGACCTGGAGCCAGGAGAATTGCCTGATTAACAATCGCCGTTTGACCTGCGAGTGACGGGAAGGTGATTAGTTTTATGGTGTGATAGTGTTATAGTAAAAACTATCCAACTATTCCACTATACCACTATTTCCCCCTCGCGCAGATTTAGGGGGAATTTTTTTTGGGAAGATTAACGAACAGACTTTTACAAATGCTGATAACTTTAATCGGTGTAAGTTTTTTAACATTTTGCCTAGCGTACCTTGCGCCGGGCGACCCTGTTGCAATGCTTTTAGAATCTGCTGATACAATCGTTTCAGAGGAAGTTTTGGAAAAAACGCGCGCGGAATTGGGGCTTGATAAACCGTTTCTTGTACAGTACGGAAATTGGGTAGTTGGAATTTTGCACGGTGATATGGGAATGAGTTATTCAGCCAAAAAACCGGTATTTGATAAACTTTCTGAAGGATTTTTAGGCACGGTACTTTTAGCTTTTACAACAATAATTTTTGTACTGATAATTTCGTTACCGCTGGGAATTTGGTCGGCAGTCAATCAAAACAAGTGGCAAGATTATTTGGTTAGATTTTTTTCATTCATAGGAGTTTCAATGCCGAATTTTTGGCTGGGATTAATTTTATTATATATTTTCGGCTTAAAGCTCGGCTGGTTCCCTATCGCAAGTTCAACCGTAACTTTGAAAGGAATAATTTTGCCGGCTGTAACATTGGCAATTTATCAATCAACAAAATATGTTCGTCAAGTGCGCACTGTAATTTTGGACGAACTGCATCAAGATTACGTAATTGGAGCGCGGGCGCGTGGTTTAAGTGAAAGTGCAATTTTATGGAAACATATTTTGCCAAATGCAGTTTTGCCGCTGATAACACTTTTGGGGATGTCAATAGGCTGGCTGTTGGGCGGCGTGGCAGTTATAGAAATAGTTTTTTCGTGGCCGGGTATTGGAAATATGGCGGTACGCGCAATAATGATGAGAGACTACCCGCTGATTGAAGGCTTTGTATTGTGGATAGCTATTGCTTATATGTTCATAAATTTTTTGGTAGATTTATCGTATTCGTACCTTGACCCAAAACTTCGCAAAGGGATATAGATATTAAAAATTTTCCCTAGTCCTTGTATCCTAGTCCCTAAAAATCGACCGAAGGGAGATTTTCCATTGGAATTTATAAAGACGCACAAATTATTTTCATTTTATACATTGCTTGTAATTTTAATTTTGTTCGTGGCGATATTTGCGCCGTACCTTGCGCCTCAAGACCCGTATGACGGCAATATGAGAAATGTTTTGCAGACGCCTTCAGCTGAACATTTGCTCGGTACAGATAAATTAGGGCGCGACACTTTGTCAAGAATTATCGCCGGTACGCAAGTTTCACTTTTTATGACTATTTGCCTTGTAATTTTATTGGCGATTGTTGGAATTGTAATTGGAATTGCGTCGGGATATTTCGGCGGCAAAGTTGAAATAATTTTAATGCGGCTTGCAGATATGATGCTGTCATTTCCGGGCGTAGTTTTGGCTATTGCCATTGCCGGAATTTTGGGCGGCTCCATTGCAAATACAATCATTGCGCTTTTAATCGTCGGTTGGGCAAAATATGCGCGGCTTGTTCGCAGTTTGGTTATAAAATTGCGCAACAACGATTTTATAATTGCGGCGCAAGTCAACGGCACAAAGACAATAAATATTTTGCGGCGTCACATTCTGCCAAATATTTTGCCAATGGTCGTAATAACCGGCGCAATGGATATTGGTACAATGATGATGGAAATTGCGGGCTTGTCATTTTTGGGATTCGGCGCACAACCGCCAACGCCTGAATGGGGTTTAATGCTGAATGAAGGGCGGCAATATATCCAGACTGCGCCGTGGCTTATGATTTATCCCGGTATGGCAATTTTTATAGTGGTGGCGATTTTTAATTTATGGGGAGACGCCCTGCGCGACGTACTTGACCCGCGTCAAGAATAATTTTTGAACAACTTTTTCAAATATCGATTTTACGGCGGCTGAGAGGCTCATAGCGCGTCGATTTTCAACTTTTGGTACATTTATATCAAAAAGATTTTCAAAGGCGGATTTTTGGCGATTTTTACTTTTGGCTACTGAAAATTTCTCTGTAGTCGTCACGAATTAAAGCGTAGGAAATTAAATTTTCAATTACCTGCATAACTTCAGAATCATCTAAATACCAAAGGCGATTATGTGTTAATGTTCCAAGATAAAAATTTTTACCTTTGATAATTTCGGGATATTTTTCTGAAACAATTTTTCTTAAACCGTCAATTTTCAAAGAGCCTTTATTGCCGCAAGTGATTTTTCCATTGTGTAAAAATCTGATTTTTTCGTTATAAGTTTCAAAATTAGTATCAACGTTCAACTGCAATGAATGGTGAATATTTTTGTCATCTTTTTCAACAGCAACACAAATAATCGTTCTATCATAAAAATTTATAAAAGAAATTGAGACAAAAAATTTATCGTCATTGTATTTGATTAAAAATGAACGATGGGGGCTGGTATAATTGCCACCGCTTGCATCGCCTACAGTTAAATCTCTAACTCCGTAATCTTCAATGACACTGAAAATTTTATAATGTTTAGCGGGAAATTTATGATTTATATCAAGTAAACATTCTAAAAAATTTGCCATTGGAATTGCTAAATTTTCAGGAGTATCCTCACCAATACTTCCATTATTAACATATTTAAAATAATTTTTTTCAAGTTCATCAAGGTCTAAACGTGATTCAAATTCTTCAACCGGCGCGGGGTTATATTTTCCGTCCAACATTTCTAAATAATTTGGCAGTTCCTCAATTTCAATATAATCATCTTCATCAAGATAATAAAAATAATTTTCTTCTCCGTTGGTCAGCCAACAATATTTATTTCCCAATTTTTCAGCATAACCAAACATTTGCTCCCGTGCTTTATCGTTAAGAAAAATTTCAGGAGCTTTGCACTCAATTACAACTAAAGGATATTCGGTATTATCTTCTTTGTAATTTATGATTATGTCGGCTCTTTCGTTAGAATCAATTCCGTAATGTGACAAATGTTCTTCAACGCAAATTAAATTTGTCGGTACTTGCAAATTTTCAATTAGATAAGAAATTAAATGCTGACGAACAATTTCTTCAGGTTTAACGTTAAAAAATCTTTTACGAATTGGATCGAAAATTTTTTCTTTGTTATTTTTTACGATAATTTGCGGTAATTTCGATTTCATAAAATCTTGACTCATAAAAATCACTCCTCTAATTGGGGATATTAATATATTTTTAAACTGAAAGGAAGATTTTAATGCTTTTTAAATGGAAAAAACTTTTGGCGGCGGTAGCGGCAACTGGAATTTTATTTACAGGTTGCGGCGGCGATGACAGCGGCGGCAGTTCAAAAGGCGGCGATCCTGACGTTTTAAAAGTTGGTGTAACAAATTTTGCAGATACGCTGGAGCCTACTCAAAATTATTTCGGCTGGGTAGTTATGCGCTACGGGCTCGGCGAATGTTTAACTAAGTTTGACGAAAAAATGAATATTCAGCCGTGGCTTGCCGAAAGTTGGAATGTTAGCGAAGATCATTTGACGTGGACTTTTAAAATTCGTGACAACGTGAAATTTTCAAACGGAGACGCCTTGACTGCTGACGCGGTTAAACAATCAATCGAACGCGCCTTTGCAAAAAATACCCGCGCGGCAACTTTCTTTGAATATGTTTCAATCGACGCAGACGGGCAAAATTTAATCATTCAAACAACAAAACCTTTACCAGGTATGCCCGGTTATTTGGCAGACCCGCTTTTCATAATCGTTGACGTTGCCGCCGAGCAAGCGGGAAGAAATTTTTCAAGCGAAGGTCCAATTTGTACAGGTCCTTACACTGTTGAAAGTTTCGTCAAAGAACGCGCCGTCATGAAACGCAACGAAAATTATTGGGCGGGCGAAGTTCCTTATCCTATGGTTGAAATTCCCTCGATTGACGACCCCAATACCCGCGCAATGGCTCTGCAAGCCGGCGATGTTGATGTTGCCGTGAATATTGCGGCGGGCGATATTGATATTTTCAAAAACAATGACAAATTTAACGTTGACGAAATTTCCTCACTGCGCGTAGTTTTGGCTAGATTAAATCAGAAACCCGACCACATTTTAAGCGATTCAAATGTTAGGGCGGCTTTAATTTCCGGCTGCGACAGAGAAACTTACAACAATATTTTATTGAAGGGAACTTTTATACCCGGTAAAGCTCCTGTGCCGCCTTCGCTTGATTATGGTTTTAATCAGTTGACAGATCCAAATGCTTACAATCCTGAACGCGCCAAACAACTTTTGACGGAGGCTGGCTGGACTGATTCAGACGGCGACGGAATTTTGGACAAGGACGGCAGAAATTTATCACTTGATTTTGTAGTTTATAATTCTCGCGCAGAATTGCCGCTTTATGCTGAGGCTGTTCAAGCTGATTTAAAGAAACTGGGCTTTGACATTAAAATTAACACAGTCGATTATAATTTGATTGACAATATGGGAATTAAGGGCGAATACGATTTATTAATTTCAAACATTACGACGGCGAATACCGGCGACCCTGAAATTTTTTTGAGTTGGTACTGGAAAACGAATATTGACGGCAACAATCCTCAAAACGGCTCCGGTTATTCCAATCCGCAATACGATGCAATACTGGAGCAACTTTCAATGGAATTTGATAAAAATACCCGCCGTGAATTAATTATTGAACTGCAACAAATTTTGTTGAATGACGGCGCGTCTTTATTTTTCGGCTACCCGCAAACAAATATTATTAATGCCAAATATGTTGACGGCGTGAAAATGTATCCTTCAGATTATTATTGGATTACGAATTTGATTAAACCTGCGAAATAATTTCCTTTCAGTTGAGGTGTTAATCCTGTATAATTTTGCGCGGATTAGCATCTCAATTTTTTTGGAGGGTAAAAATTTGAAACATATCTTAACGCTTGAAAATTTAATTACAGAATCACAAAATTTCTGTGCAATTACGTCTGCCAAAAATCACGTTGAATTAATTGGAGTTACAGATGGAAAAGCAAAAGGAATTGATTTGCCGGATGAAAATATTTTGACTGATATAAAAGTTACTT
>CALGGV010000235.1 GCA_937915725.1 uncultured Selenomonadales bacterium | reverse complement strand
GCGCCCAAAATTACTATATCGTACATTTTTTCAACTCCAAAAATTCTTATGCATTGAACATTTTTTTATTATAAAGCGCGGCAGAAATTTTTCAAGCCGCCCTAAGCCGTAACCCCAAAATTTCATAACGTCACGAAAAAAAGCTCCAAAAAATTCACGGGGATTATTTTTCCAGAGCGCAGAATATTTTTCATAGACAAATTTTTTACCGACACGCCCCGCGCCGCCAAAATTTTTTCTAATCCAACTTTCACGATTATGAAAAACTCCAATATCAAAGTAGCGTTTAAATTCCTGCGCCGCCGTGTAATTGTGTGAATGGTAAACCTGCGCGAGGGCGTTGTAAAAAGTTTTGTAGCCGCACATTAACATTTTAGCCGCAATGTACATATCTTCGCACAAGATAACATTTTTTGGAAAGCCGCCGATTTTCTGCAAAATTTCAACCTTGTAAGCCGCAAAAGAATTTGACGTCATAGCCGCCTTCATTCCTAAAATTTTTCTGCTGTCAAAGTTGCGAATTTGACTTTCGGCAGGATAATTGAACTCGCGCAGGATTTTAGCCTCAAGCGTGGCGTTAGAATGTGGAAGTTGCCGCCCGTAACTTAAACCAACCTTTGAATCTAAGTCGAAAATTTCGACCAAGCTTGCAAGGGTTGTTTCATCTTTCAGAAAAATATCTTGAGTCAAAAAAATTATCACGTCGAGCGGCAAAATTTTTTCTAACGCTAATTGCCGCGTTGCTCCGTGATTAAAATTTTTTCGTGATATTTTTAAAACTTCAAAGCCGAATTTTTTTGCAAGTTCCGGCGTACCGTCCGTCGATTCTGAATCAACGATTAATTTTTTTACCGGCAAAGTTTGAGAATTTATTTGCTTAAGTAATTTTTCAAAATTTTTACCGGCGTTCAAAGTTGGAATGATTAAGCCGCAGTTCAATTTTTAAGCTCCGCGTAAATTTCCAGCGCGCGTTTAACCGCGTCATCCATATCAAAGTAGCGATATTCGGCAAGCCTGCCGACCGCCTTAATTTGCGGAAAATTTTTCAGTTCGTTCAAATATTTTTCGTGTGCAAACTTCGCCGCGTCAGTGAAAATTGGATAATACGGCTCATTTTTTCCAATGTAATAATTTTGCGGGTATTCTTTTAAAATCGTCGTTCGCGCAGATTTAGCGGGGTGAATGTGCTTAAATTCGGTAATGCGCGTAAATTCATAGTTATTTGGATAGTTGACAGTAGCCGCCGCTTGAAAATTTTCTGCGTCAACAGTTTCAAATTTCATATCGACGCTACGATATTCAAGCGCGCCGAATTTATAATTGAAAAGTTCGTCCAACATTCCAGTATAAATAATTTTGCCGTTAAATTCGCTGTCGAAAAGATAAATTTTGCCGTCGCGCAGTGTTGCAATTTCTCTAAAATCTGTATTCAACATTAGCTTAATATTTTTTTGACTGATAATTTTTTGAATCATTGCAGTATAACCGCGTTTAGGCACGGCTTGAAATTTATCAGAAAAATATCTGTCATCGCGGCTGATTGAAACAGGAACTCGCGCAGTTACCGCGCCGTCAATTTTATCCGGCGTTAAATTCCACTGTTTCTCGGTGTAGTGCAGGAAAATTTTTTCGTAAACAAAATCCGCCAGAAATTGTAAATCTGCGTCGAAAGAATTTTTTAACTCAAGGATTGGAATTTTTTTGCCGTATTCAAAATTTTTTAACAGCGCAATTTCAAGCCGCTCCGCCAAATTTTTTGGAAAAACTTTGTAAAGCGTATTGAAATTAAAAGGAATTGGTACAGCTTGCCCGTCAATCATCGCCAAAACTTTGTGTTGGTAAGTTTGCCATTCAGTGAATTTTGAAAGATACTGCCAAATTTCCGCGTCGTCCGTGTGGAAAAGGTGCGGTCCGTACTTGTGAATTAAAATGCCGTTGCCGTCAATTTCATCGTAGCAGTTGCCTCCGATATTTTGTCGCCTTTCAATCAGCAAAACTTTTTTATCCTGCGCGAAACGTTCAGCCAATATCGCACCTGAAATTCCCGTGCCTACAATTACTATATCGAACATTTTCCTAACTCCTAATTTTTGTAAAGACTAGGGGATAAAGCCTAAAGTCTAGGGATTTTTTCCTTAATCCTTAGTCCTTAGTCCTTAGTCCTTAATCCTTAGTCCTTAATCCTTAGTCCTTAATCCCTAATTAACGCCTTTGCCGCAATATCTTTCCTGTAATGCATATTTTCAAAGTTAATCACGTCAACGCACTTGTAAACTTTGTCAATCGCCGCAGAAATATTTTCAGCCGTAACAGTAACGCCCAAAACGCGCCCGCCGCTTGTTAAAATTTTGCCGTCAACTTCAACCGTTCCTGCGTGGAAAATAATCGCGCCTAAACTTTTTGCCTTTGTCAAGCCTTCGATTGGCAGATTTTTTTTGTAAGATTTAGGATAGCCGCCGCTTGCCAAAACTACGCAAACTGCAACTTCATCACGCCACGAAATTTTTTTGTCTGCCAATTTGCCCGTCGCGCAGGCGTCCATAATTTCCAATAAATCACTTTCCAACAGCGGCAATACTGCTTGAGTTTCAGGGTCGCCAAAACGTGCATTAAATTCAACAACTTTTGGCTCGCCGTCAACAATCATCAAGCCCGCGTA
>CALGGV010000234.1 GCA_937915725.1 uncultured Selenomonadales bacterium | reverse complement strand
CCGTAAACAATTTTTAAAAAATTTTCTTTAGATTTAACGGCAGAATCAATAAAACCTGCGCGACTAAGTCCAACAAAAATTGCGGCGGCAAGTTCAGTTTGTACAAAATTTGAGAAATTTTCTACCGGAAAAATTATTTTAAATCACAAGCAGTAAACAATTTTTAAAAAATTTTCTTTAGATTCAACGGCAGAATCAATAAAACCTGCGCGACTAAGTCCAACAAAAATTGCGGCGGAATTTGCTTGAGTGCTGATAGATTTTACCGGATTAAATACAATATCGGTAAAGGCGTCATAATTCAAAACTTCGGCGGCAAGTTCAGTTTGCGCGGCAAGCGCGGTAATGTAAAGCCAATTATAAAAAAAGTTTTTCGGCTCAAGTGAAAATTTTTCTTCGCCAAATTGGAAGGCAATAAGTGCGCCGCTTGTTCTAAGTCTGCCGTTAACTTTAGCATATCGCGCAGGCTTGTCAAATAAATCTGCGAAAGGTCCGCCATTTTCAAAAACTTTGCTACCCTGATACACACTTTCAAGCAATGCAAATTTATCGCTGTTGGGAATTTTTACCGGCAAATTGAACGCGCTAAGTTTCCTACCCAAAAGGTTTTCGCTTTTTGTAGAAATTTCAAGCACAGATTTATCTGGATACAAATTTGAAAAAGCCGCGTGCAAACTCCGGATGCTCAAAACTTTTTGCTCGTCCGAACGACCTTGATAAAATTTAAAGTTGACTTCGACGCGCTCAAAGTACGGAAATTTTTCAAGCGCAATATAAACCGGACGCATAACCATAAAAAAACTCCCCTATTGAAATCTTTTAATAATTTAGCGGCAATACAAAACCTTTTCACAACCACTTGGCAAAAAATAACTCAAGCCTAATTGTCTTAAAACATTTCTTTCAGCGTCATTCAAAGTATAGTTAGTACAATCTATCTTGTAGTGTCTAAATTTAAATTCATAATCCGGACGAATTGATTTAATATAAAGTGCAAGCGTCCATAAATCTTCGGGCTTGTGATAAGCAGAAATTGCCATTTTGGGTTTCCAGCGTGCAATAGTTTTAGCCGCGCCGTGCAACATATCAAGTTCCGCGCCCTCAATGTCAAGTTTTATATAATCGACACACGGAAGATCTTTTTTATTTACGTAAGTATCAAGGTCTATAAAATTTCCAATTAAATTTCCAATTCCTTTGCGACTTGCTGTATCGCCGGAAAAATAAAATTCTTGTCCTTCTTGGTTACTCAAGCCCAAATTTTCAATAGTAAAGCCGAATTTTTCTGCGCACGGCAAGCATTTTTTATAATTTTCAGCGTCCATTTCAAAGGCATAAACTTGCGCGCCTTGCATTGCAAAATCTCTTGAAGTTGACCCGTCATAAGCTCCGCCGTCAATCGCTATATCGCCTTCAACAGGTAAAAATCCCGTCAAAAAATATTGCGGCTCCGGTGCAAAATTATAATCTGATACACGTCCGGTTATACCGCCTTTAATTGCGCCTAAAAAAGCTTTTTGGGATTCTTTATCTGGTAACATTTTATAAACTTCATAAAGTTGCGGAAGATTTTTTATGCAATTATCGTAAAGCATTTCCATATTTACAATATCAGATACACTTAGCATATCAATTCCAAAATTTAAAAAATACTCACGAAAAATTGAATCAAAAATTTCGTTAAAACACAACATTTGCAAAGGTTTAAATTCACTATTGGGCAATTCTAAAATATTTATAAAAGGAATTTCTAAATCTTCAATATCCAATCCACGAATTTCACCGAGAGTGCAAATGCAAGTTAAATTTACGCCTTCATTTTTTAAATATCTGATATTGTCAGAAATATTACTTTGAGGGTAAAATCCTATGAAAATTCCACAAGGAATTTTATTTGCTATCAAGTTGTGAGTTTGCATTAAATATCTTTCATTGTGAATTTCTGAAACCATTTTAATAAAATTCTCACTCAAAAAAATTCCTCCTTAAAAATCTTCATTGTTTAAAATTTTTGAATAAATATAACCTTCCCTAACGCCTGAATCGCTGTAAATAATTTGATAACTGCCGAAACGTTTTGCCAAAACGTCAGCAATTACTAAGCCGGGCATAAATGTATGCATTCGCTCGGGAACAGTTCGCATTAATAAAACTTTGTCTGGTACAATCAATTCATGATCTCTTTGAAAACGCTGTAAAATGTCATTAATCCTTTTAACGTCCATTCTCATATTTCTTTTTGGCATTCCGTACATTGCGTTATAGAGAGCCATTGCGCCTTTGAAAGTTCCGCCAATACCGCAAATTTGCGCGTGCGAAACATATCTAAAAGCCTCAACCGCGCTTACTGTAGCCTCTGCCTCCGCGTGCATTTCTTCAATTTCTGACGCGCTCGGCAAAATATGAATCCCTGTATAACGTGTATGAAAACTTAAAGAGCCAATCGGCAAACTCACTTTAACTTGAATTGTCTGTTTTTTGAAGTAAACAATTTCTGTACTGCCGCCGCCAATATCGATTAAAAGACCGCTGTCATCCGGTAAATCGTGCGTTGCTCCAATAAAATCAAAAGTTGCCTCGTCGTCGCCGCTCATCAAGTGAATATTTGTACCCGTGCGGTAGGAAATTTCTTCAACTGCATCATAGCCGTTAATTGAATTGCGAAGAGCCGCCGTTGTAAAAGCCGTAACACGATTTATCCCCAATTCGTCCAAAAAATATCTGTACTCTGAAATAACGTCAACAACTTTATCAATTCCGGCGCGTGTCATATAGCCATCTTTGACGTAAGACGCAAGTCCGACGGAATTTTTTCTTTTCATAAGCATTTCTACGCGCTCGCCGTCAATTTCATAAATCGCCATTCGGATTGTATTGGAGCCTACGTCAATCATTGCATAAAGCATTTCGCTCACCGCCCTTTTGAATTTTTCTGTTTATTCGTTAAGAGCGTCATTTTTTCCTTTTTTGAAAGTTTTTAGATATTTTTAACTTAAAACTTCTCAAACGGGAAATCCACATTCCCCGCAAAATTTTTTTCCCGGCTCAATATCTGCACCGCAATTTTTACAAACGCCGATTAATTTTTTTCCGCAACTTGAACAAAATTTTTTACCTTTAGGGTTAATTGCGCCGCAAGCGGGGCATCTTCCTTCTGCGGAATTATTTTTATAACCATTACGCCTAATTTTTTGCCCGCTGTCAATTATAAATTTTTCTATGCACTCAAAAATTTCTGAAGGCAATTTATTTTGTCCGTACGCGCCAATAGCCGCCGTTACTGCAAGTGGCGTAAAAAATATCATACCGACCGCCGCCGCGCCGACTTTATCTGCCCATTCGCCCATTCCAATATTTACGATAATTTCATTTTTGCCGCTGGGAATAATTTGAACTTGTAAAGCCTTGCCGAGTCCTGCAAATTTTTTCCACGTCGAAGATTCTTTCGCTTGTACAAAATAGCCGTCCGGGCTTGAAATTCCTTCAGCTGTCAATTCTTTTTCATTGCGCAAAAAATTTTCTACTTCCTGCCCGATTAATTCGGCGGTTATTCCTGGTTCAACTCGAAAAATTTTTGAATCTGTCATTAATTTTACCTCCCAAAATTTTTTCAAATTGTACCCGCCAAATTTTATGATTGTCAATAAAAATTTTAGTTTAATCCAATATTCATACTGCCCGTTCTGTAGCCTTGCAAGTCCAGCGAAACATAATCAAAGCCGTAATTTTTAAAACTTTGTACAATTTCCTCGCGCAGTTTTAAAAGTTTTTCAAAATCTGACGGCAAAATTTCAATTCGTGCAAGTTTGTCGTGAATTCTAACGCGGAACTGTTTAAAATTTTTACCGCGCAATAATTCTTCAGCGCGTTCAACCATTTCAAGTTTTTCTGTTGTAATATTTTCGCCGTAAACAAATCTTGACGCCAAACAAGCAAATGCCGGCTTATCCCATGTTGACAAATTTAATTTTTTTGAAAGTTGGCGAATTTCATTTTTGTAAAGTTCAGCGTGGCGAAGGGGGCTTTTTATATCAAGTTCGGCAATAGCCTTCATGCCGGGTCGATAATCGCTGTTATCGTCCATATTGGAGCCCTCCACCACATGAGCAAGATTATTTTCAGCGGCGATTGTTTTTATTTTACTGAAAAGATTTTTTTTGCAAATGTAACAGCGATTCTGCGGATTATTTTTTATATTTTCAATCTTCAAAATTTCCTCATTCAAAATAATTTGCCTGATATTTTCTGTTAGGCAAAAATTTTTGGCGTCCTCAATGTCACGTGCAGGAAAAAATTCTGATGATGCAGTTATTGCAACGGCTTTTTCGCCCAAAATTTCGTGCGCAACTTTTAGCAAAAATGTTGAATCAACGCCGCTTGAAAATGCAACTGCCACATTTCCAAGCTCGCGTAGATATTCTTTCAAGTTCTCAAATTTTTCTTCAATCGTCGCCATAAAATCACCTTAAATCATATATTAAAATAATTATATCAAATTTGACAGAATAATTAAATTTAAAACAGCTGGTTAGAATATTTAATTTACAATTTTTCCCTATTTTTCCAAAATTTCCTAGTGTAAATTTTCATAGTTATAACAATTGCGGCGGCTTGCATACACGCAATAAAAATGTTTTTTATCGTCCGGCAAAATTCTTTTGTCAATTTTAATTATATCCGTACAAATTGGGTAAGTGTCAGTTGAATTTACAAAATTTATTATATTTCTTTAAATCATTATGAATTGTAATGTGACTTGTTGTGTGAAAAAAAATGAAACTTCAAACAAAAAATGTTATCCTGTAAAAAACATAAGCAGGAGGAACATAAAATGTTGAAGTTTCGATAAAAAGGAGCAGCATACAACTTTAATTTTTCAAAAAAGAAAAAATTTTTCTGATATAAAGTTCACGCGGTAGCTGAAAAAGGCTTTATTCCAGATTTTTAATCAAATTTCTTGTTTTTAACCTTTGTTTATTCATGATTCAAAATTTGCGCATTAAATCTTTCATTTTTTAATCTACCCTCACAACGAGTTAAATTAATGAAACAATTCAATATTCATTGCGAATTTTCTAAACGAAACTCATAATTTGCACGGGCAATGTTGCAACTTTCTTCAACAGGAATAAAAATATCTCCGTTTTCTGCAAGCGCACTTCCTAAGCAATATAGACAATCATCACGATACAAGCAATTTACACATTTATTACCGAGTTGTTCAAATTTTAGTTGGTAAAGTTTACTAAGTGTTTCACCGTTCCAAATTTCACTAATTGGAGTATCTTTAATATTGCCGAGTCGATAAGAAAAGCCGTTGCAAGGAAAAACTTCGCCATAAGGATTCACACTCAAAGAAATTCGCCCTGCACCGCAAATTTTATCGTGAATGTCCCGCGGCTGAAAATCTTCAGAAAAATTTTCGCCTTGTTTAAGCCGTATAACTTGCTTGTATTTATCTACACTCCCCAAACGCAATTTTGTTGGTGAAATATTTCCATGATTGGTTGCACAAATAAAATATGTAATTTCCGGGCGCACGTCGAGTTCTTCGCATAACGCTTTAATAGCCGGTAACCCGTTTAATGTTGGAGCCATTACAGGAGTTTTAATTGTTACCAATATTCCTGCATCTTTAACTTTTTTTAGCGTTGCCAAAGTTTTTTGGAATGAACCCTTTACACCGGTAATTACATCATGTTCTTCGGGATTTCCAGAATAAACGCTGAAACTTATCATAGCAGGATGAATGCTAATAATTTCATCAAGCGTTTCTTCAGAATAACCCGTGCCATTTGTAAAAATAGTGGCAGCAAAACCACGTTCAACCGCGCCGCGCAATATTTGAGTAAAATCATTGCGTTGACTTGGATCGCCGCCCGTGAAAGTTATATGCAACGTATTCATTTTTAGCAAGTCGTCAAAAAGCTTGAAATAATGCTCAACTCTTAATTCTTCGGCGGCAGATTTTTTTTCGTCAAAAACATAACAATGTTTGCAATGCTCATTACAGCGATATGTTACCTCAAAACAAATTCGCTGAAGAATATGATTTTTTGCGCAAATATCGTCAATAAAATGTTCAGGATTAATGTAATTCATATTTCAACCTCTGCCGCAAGGCGGATTTGATGCCCAGCCAACTTGTGGTCCGCAAAAGAGGCAGGTTCCCTTGAATCTGTTGTCTCTTTGGATAAATTTTATAGGAGTCGGTTTTTTGTAAAGCTTTTTTTTCTTTGTTGCAATTACATTTTTTTTCGTTGCAACTGCATTTAAAACTTTTTCAGTCATAATTATTTTTACTCTCTTACTTGAATGCTTAATGTCCGCAATTAGAATTAACATTGCTGACTTGACTGCCACAAGAACTCAAGCAAAGCATGTTAAAAATTTTCCCTGATTCGACGGATTTTACCAATTCCGGCTTTTTGTAAACCTTTTTATCAGCTGTTACATTAGATTTTTTTTCAGTCATTATTATTACCTCCAATCAAAATATTTTCAGATTGTAAAAGATTTATAAATTTGTCAATTTCTTCGCGCATTTGCAGTGGATTTTCAACTTCATAATTTTCCTCAACATAAGCAATAATTTTTTCAAAATCAATATTGGTTGTCTCGGACAAATAATCCATCAAATCGCAAGCTATTCCCTCAAACACATAAGATTTTGAAGTGTTTAAGTTAAGAATATAAAGATAATCTGCATAGTTCCTGTACAAAACACGTTGCGCCAACATAATTGACTCCTCTTTCAAAAAAACACCGTATAATCAAAAAACAACTGAATGTAATTGTTAAATATATTAAGAATCTTAATTTTAATTAATATATAACAATTTTGCTAAAATGTCAAAATTTTAAAATTACAAAATGTATAATTTAAATTTTTTATTCGACATCAACTCCATAATTTTTACAAAGAGCCGTAAGACCACCTTTAAATCCACTTCCAACAGCATTAAATTTCCATTCGCCTTTATAGCGATAAATTTCGCCGACAACTACAGCCGTTTCAACAAAAAAATCTTCGCCCAAATTGTAACGAATTAATTCCTGTTGAGTTAAATCATCAATAATGCGAATATAGGCATTTGAAACTTGTCCAAAAGTTTGCTTGCGTTGTTCGGCGTCATAGATTGTAACCGTAAAAGCAATTCTTGCAATGTTGACAGGAACTTTTTCAAGAAAAATTTTAATTTGCTCGTCGTCGCCTTCGCCCGCGCCTGTCAAATTATCGCCCATATGTTCGACGGAGCCGCTATTATGTTTCAAATTACCATAAAAAATAAAATCTTCATCACAAGAAACTTTGTTGTTACTTTGGAGCAAAAAAGCCGCCGCATCTAAATCAAAAGTTTCTTCACTATTTTTTATATCCCAACCAAGTCCAATCAAAATTCTTTTCAGCGCAGAATTATTTTTTGTCAGTTCAACTTTCTGCCCTTTAGCCAAACTTTTTGAAATATTCCTTGTAGCATTGTTATTGCAATTATTATTGTAAACATTAGGAAAATTTTTGGCGCATTCTTCGGAAGTACTCCATTTTTCAAGTTCTTGCATTCGTGGTATTACAAATGGAATTGGGAATGTTTTCATTGTTCCAATTAAAACAATCTGCGCCGCACGGCTAAGATTGCTAATATTTTCTGAAAAAGGAACTTGCATATAAAGTTTGTAATTTTGACAGTCGACGGCGTCTTCAATTCCGCTTGTCATTAAATGATTTTGCATTACAGGCTGAACGCCATCTGCAGCAATAGCAGCGGCTCTATCGGCGGTGTATTCGGCTACAAGCAACCATTCTAAGAAAAGTCCTTTTGCGCCATTTACTAAAGCAGGGCTAAAAAGCTTACTGCCGAGTGGTATGCTCCAAATTAAATCGTCAATCATATCAAAGGCGTTAAGGTAGGTTATATGTTTCATTTTTATATGTCCCAATTCACGCCCCAGCAACGCCAGAATTTGTCTGTCAGAAAAATCTTCAATGCACGAACTGTCAATAACAATAACGCAATTATCATCTGTACCAATAGTTTTGGCATTGCGCGTATAGTCCATTGTACAAAACAGCGTATAATCTTTTTGAATTTCCAATTTTTTACAGGCAGTTTTATATAAATTATACAATCTCGGAAAAGTTTCTGATGTTACGGGAAAATATCTGTCGGGAATTTGGGCAATAGTAGTAAAATTCGCATAATGTTTTCCAAAGAAATTTAAAATTATATTGAAAATTTTACGTATTTTTAAAGCATCTATATTAATAATTTTACTTTTTTTTATTTCAGCTAGGCTAAATGATTTAATTTTTTTTAACGCTCCTATATTGAAAACTTTATCGCCTTTTAATTCTTCTAAGCGTTCTTTTTCAAGTGGGTGTGAAAAATCCGGCAATTTATTTGAAGAATTTATTACACGAAAATTAGAAAGGTTTATCGGCATTATCAGAATCCCCTTTCGTCGAAAAATTTATTAATTTCTTCGTAACGTTCAGGAAGCCAAATTTTATATGAATATGCAGAGAGTGCCTTTTTTATAAAAGCTTGAGTTTTACTAGTACTCATTGTACTCAAAAAATTTTTTGCTTGATTAATGTAGGCGTCTTGCACGGAACCGGTTTTCATTCTATCTAAAATATTTTGAGGCACAACATTGATCAGTACTTGACGAAGTGACAATTCACGATTTTTAGTTGCAAGACAAAAAGCTCGATCGTAAGTAAAATATCTGCAACGTTTCCAATTATTAATCATTGGATCTGTAGCCCAGTCACTGTATGGAATAAAGCCGGCGGCAAAATCAATTCCCCATGTAATACATAAAATCGTATGGTGATTGCAACGAATTGCTGCAACTTGTCCGGCTAAAATTCCAAAAAGCGTTTCATCATCAAGTTTTCTCAAATATTCTGAAGAGAAAACTAAAAACGGTTCATTCATTCCGCGTACAGAAACAGTTTCGCGGTAATCGCGTGTTACGTAGACTTTTGGAATTTTTTCAAGACCGAACATTTGGCAGGCTTTATCTAACAAATTAAATAATTTTGGAAAAGTTTTTTCCGTCAACTGCGGACAGGACGATTGATAAAGATATATATACGCGTCCTCAATATTAGTTTCGTGAATTTCTTTCAAAGCTTTAGCGGCTGTATTACTTGAAAGAATATCTTTTGCAAGTTTACTGTCTCTTGGATGCTGAAAATCTTCAATTTTATAAACGCACATAAAGCACACCTTCAATCATACGCCGCCATTATGGCGCGATAGCCGTTTTCGTCCAAATACCAATTAAACAATTCACGGAGCATTTTATTTGCCGGTGCTTCTAAGTAGGACATTCTTTGCCATTTCCGTGCACCTTGCGTAAAAAACCCATTATAGCGTTCAAGAACTTTTTCTTGTTCGTCGAGGTATTTTTTTACAAAAATTTCTGCCTCCTTGTCGGTAGTAAACATTTTTTTAGATTCGGCGGGAGGTATTCCCAATTCCCAAAAATGATTTCTTATAGACGCTGCAAAAGATTGACAAGCTAACAAGCCGCCTCTGTCTGAAGTGGAGTCAGCACAATGCAAATAAGCAGTGAATGGAAGTTTTATCAATTCGATAGACCCGCCGCCCGGCATATAGGCGGCAAGTGTTGTAAGTTCCACGTGATCCGCTTTTATCATAGTTACAGCATTACCAATATTGTAATACAGCATATCTTCATCAGAATACCTTAAAACATAATCGGGAATTACTAGATAAGGTTTGTCGGAGCTGTACGGCGATATATTGACGTACATTAAATGACAAAGATACACTTCCGGTACTGGCGAAACATCTAATATTTCGCAAACTTCGTGCACAATTCTAATTAAATTTGGGTCGCTCATTTCATTAATTTTTACAAATGTCCCTTGTGTCACGGGGTCTACCGCTGTTTTACAAAGATTAGTAGCTGAATTTATAAATTCTTTAACTTTTGCATTATTCAAAGCAATTTCTTTTTTTTTCAATTCGTCAGAGTGTATAAAATCTGCAACTTTTAATCCATGTAAAATCTTTCTTTTCATAAAAAACCTCTTTTCTCTATTTTTTATTCAATTCATCAAGCGCATCTTTAAAAGTTGAATCGTTAGCAACTTCAGCAGCAATATCACTTACCAAACTTCCCAATGCATCTTTGCCAAAACTTTCAAAAATTTGAGTCGTAACTTCGGTATTTAATTTTTCAAATTCGCCGCTTAATTCTTGTCTTACGGCAACAGAGACACTTTCAGCCATATTTTCGGGCAAGCTTGATATTTGATAATAAATGAATCCGGCAAGTACAGGAGCTACAATTACATACAGAGGAGCCGCAGCTATTGCAGGTCCAAGTACCGGCACTGCAGAAACAAACGCTGCCAAAAATGCTACAATTTTAATTGCCAAAAGTTTTTTGATAAAAGCTACGATAGTAGATTTAAAAGCGGTTGACGCTAAAACTTGTGCTATAGTTCCTTTTAATGCAAGAGCCACATGATGAAGTACTGCAGTCATTACGGAAGTGGAAATGTTCAGCGCAACAGTAGCAGATATAGTTTTTGCCAAGACTATCGAGATTCCGTGACCTATATCATGTCCAATGTTTACACCCATTGTTTGTTGCAATATATGAACTAAATTTTCTGTAAGGTGTTTTTTTATTGCCGCCGGAAACGGTTCTTTTGTAGAATTAATTATAGTTTCAATCAATTTTTCGACAAAAACTTGATCTTTCATTAATTGTTCCTTGAGCGGTTCAACCAATAAATCTGCATTGGAAGAATAAAATTCGTTAAATTTTTTATTTACCAAATCGACAACGCCCGGCGTCAACTTTGAGTCAAGGTTATAGCCTTCAAATTTTTTCTTTTGCAAAAAAGCAGACAAACGTTTAAAATACGCTTTTGAAACTTCAGGTTTCCACGTAGATTTTACACCGCCATAAGAGTAAAGTTGATTTATTGTAAGGCATTCCAACGGGGATTTTGCTGAAATATGACTTTTAATGGAACTTTCAATATCGTTTAAAAACGTATTCTTTTTCGCGCCGAGTGCATTAACTGCCATTTTGATTGTTTCTTTATTGGACATCTTAAATCCTCCTAACAATTTTAACGGTAAACGCAAAAAATTCTAAATGAAATTATCGGCAGGAGGAAAATATTAAAAAATTCCCCTTGCAATTATTGCCGTCTTAAAAAAATTAGTCGTTAATGTAAATGTTATCCGTGTCGTTATTGGAACTGAAAGTCTCATTGGCTTTTTCTTTGAGTTTGAAACCCAAAAAGCCCTTCGTAGCATTTAAATTCCTCCTTATGAATTTTGAATACCCCCTTGTGTACTTGACAATTATATGCTACTTCAATTTTTAACCGCTGTCGTGGAGTTTGCACCTAAAACCTTATTTAAATTTAAATTTTTGAAGTACTCATTTCTTGCTTGCAAGGCAAGTATCGCACGTTTAAGAGGATTTGGCATTTGGTTTTAACTAAAAACCTTTTTGATTCTCCTGCAACGCGGAATTCAATTCTTTTTTCAAGTCTTTCAAAATTTTTATCATTAAATTTTCTTCGTCCAAAAATTCAACATTTTCAAGAGCTTTATCACACCACAAAATTGCTTGCCGAAAGTCGCCCAATTTTTGAAAATATCGCGCAAATGCATCGTAAATACTTATAGTTATAATATGTTTAGTGCCGAGTTTATTTTCAGCAATTTTTAATACTTTATCCAATAGTGCCTTTGCTTCTTCAAATCGTCCCAACATTGTAAGTGACATTGCCTTATAATTATTATTTTGTAACATTATTAAATTTTGTCCGATGTCATTTTCAAAAATTTTATTGTTGTACGCGTAAGAAAGCATATCGTGAATCTCTAAAACTTTTTCATATTCACCTTTCAGAAGTAAAAATTGTGCCATTAATGAAAAAAATCCCGGCAATGCGGAAATCACATTTTGCCAGTTGAGGTTATCGCCAGACATAAAATCAAAAAGTTTTTTCAAAATGGAATTAAAAATTTTTTCATATTTGTGTTCAATTTTTTCAAAGATTAATTGGGAATTACCACAAATATTGACATTTACAATAATATTTTGAAAAATACTAATAAATAATCCAAACAAAGTTACTTTTGCCATTGAATCATCAAAATTATATTTCTCAAATAAATTCATAATTTCAATCCAATTATCCAATGCACCTTCCCAATCATTGAAGGCAATTTGGCAACAAATTATCTGTATTTTCCATCTCCATAATTGCGGATTATCTTCCCCAAACGCAATTTCAGCATAGTTTAAAGCCTTATTGGCATAAAAAAGTCCTGCATTAAAATCAAAGGCTAATTGGGCAGTAAGCGATATAAATAACAAGGATTCTGCCGCTACCATTGGTTCTAAGTCAGGATTTAGCGCAGAATATTTTTCCCAATGTTTTTCCAAAAATCTCAATGAATCAGCATACCATTCTTCGTTAAAGCACAATTCGCCGGCTTTTTTTGAATGTGCGCCTTCAATATCTTTAAGAAAATCTGCCGCGTTCGCCGCAATAACTAAACGCTGATACCATTGTTGCCCGCGTTCTTCAGCAGACAAATTATCAAATTCCGAGTAATATTTCTGTACAAAATTTTCGCATTCGTCTTGAAAATCTTGCAACAATTCATTTTGGCAAATTTGGTCAATCAACGGGTGGACAACAAGAAAATTATCTGGCGTATGTTTTATCCAGCCGCTCATTTCAAGAATTTTTATCTTGTCTATGTCGTCTTCATCATGGCAACGCAGAAAAGTAGTTGCATTTAATCCGTATTGGGGAAATAGAACCGTTTCTGCCATAATTTTTTTTGCTCTTCTGCGTAACCTTGAAATATTGAAAAGACTTTTTAATTTTTCGTAAATATCGCCATTAGCCGCTGCGCCTTGATTCATTTGTTCAACGAGTTTTGCGGGAGTCATTTCTCCTAAACTGGTTTTCAGCATTCTTGCCATTTGCTCAACAAGCAAGGTATTTTTTTCAGCAATTTGAATTAATTTTTGCAGGTTTCCTTCAGTGTCTACTCCGTTATAATAAGTGCGTATCAATTCCAAAAGTTCGACGTCAGAAAGTGCGCCAATTTTTATGCAACTTTCCTCTATTGGCGGAAATTCACGGCAGGTAAATACAATTTTCAATTTAAGCCGCTTTAATTCTTTGTAAGTTTCACTGTGCATTTCCTCAAACATTCGCTCAGAATTTAAATCGAAATTATCTATAATCAACACAGCAGAATCATTATAGCCGCGTAAACAATTTAAATTCCAATCGTATAAGCGGGTAGGATTCATTTGAGGATTTGAAATAATCGGGCAAGGCGGATCTGTTTGCAAACTTATAATTGTTTTTTCAAAAGTGTCGTTAAAAGTAACTTTGAAAAAATCATATTCTGCTTGGTTTTCTTGAGAAAATTTTAATGTCAATTCTGATTTCCCAATTCCGCCGATGCCGCAAATAAATATCATTTGCTTACCGCTTTTTAAAAATTCTTGAAGTTGTTGCAATTCAAATTTTCTGCCCAAAAAATTATCAATGGCGTTGGCAGGTTTAAATCTTTTGGCGATTAAGGCAATTTGCGGGGCAGTACGATTTTTTATTGAAATTAAATTTTGCTCCATTTCTTCAAGATTGAATCTCTCGTCGGGGTCAATCGCAAGCATAATGTCAAAAAAATTTTCTAACTCCTTGCAGATACGCATTGGAATATTTTTAAATCTTCCGTTACGTTCAACTTTCCAAACTTCAGATAATGTTTGTGAACGTTTCTTTTTTAAAATATCCTCGTCGTCGTCATGTGGAACAAATTTTCCTGTAATTTTTGTGTAGAGTACGGCTGCAACGGAGTAAAGGTCTGACTTTTCGGTAACACATTCGCAACTGTCCTCAAAATCTACTCCGGATTTTCCGTAAGTATCCCGCAATTCTGGCGAAGCATATTCAGTGCTGTATGTGAGAATTTCTTGTCCGGTTAATCTGCCGTCATAAAGTTGCTGAACACTTCCAAAATCTAACAGCGTTACCATTTCTCGAACATAAACGTAGACGTTGCTAGGCTTGATGTCATTGTGTATCAAGCTATTGGCATGAAGAAGTTTAAGCTCGTGCAAAAGTGAAATTGTAGTTTTTACAAGCTGATAGAGCGTTTCTTCTGAATCGTTGATTTTATCCCAACTGCAACCGCTGACGCTGCGCGTTTTTAAATAATAGGTATCGCCCAGATAATAAAAGCCTTCAATGTCTACCAGCGTATCTGCATTTTGCCGAGCATTTTGCAAATAAAAATTTTGTTGCCTTCTGCAAATTTCCAAAAAATTTTCGCGCTCTTTTTTAAAGATAATTGAAAATTTTTCCGGCGCGTTAAATTTCAAAGCGTGTGTATCGTTGTCTCTGCTAAAATATGGAGTTAATTCCTCTATGTTAGGATAAAACTCCTTCAACAAAATCGGGCGTACCGGTTCGTCGTCTATGTAAATAATTGCTCGATAAACAATGCAACTGCCACCTTTGCCTTGAACTTTTTCTATCTTGCAATTTTCGACAACGCCATTTGAAATATTTCTGATACTAATTAAAGTTTGTGATTCTAGCGGAATTCGATTATCTGTAAAGCCTCTCATAAAAAATCGCCTCCAAAACATTTATCAATCGGATTATATCTTGTTGATAAAAATTTTAAAGGCGTTTAGACCTAAGATTTAAATTTTCCTTTGAACTTGTCAATAAATTCTTGTAGACGATTTTTGGATTCTTCGTCGATAATTTTCAGTTTAAATAACTTTTCATAACTCGTTTCAAGATTTTTTAAAGTATCGATTATTTTTTCAACTGGCGGATATTTTCTTTTGGCAGGATTTTTTTCCTCAGCGAAACTTGAAAGTACATTCAGCCAATAAATTCTGGTGTAACATTCAAGGGGGCTTAAGGAATGGAAAGCTATTCTTAAAAGCGCGTCCAGCGGATATGTCATTGATATTTCTTTGTGTCCGGTTCTTCTGAGAATAGGTTTAACATATTTATAAAAAATTATCCAAAGATTATGTGCATCTTGCGGACTTTTTGACAAAAACGAAATATTTTTATTGCTCCAACGTTTAAGCAGGAATGAATAAAAAGCCGTGATTAAAATAATATTTCTGTCGATTCTGTGAGGCAATTTGGGAAGTTTCAGCATTGCCGAATATTTTAAAAAGTTTATAGCAATTTCTTTTGGCAGATAACCTTTTTGCATTGAAAAAATTTTACTGGTATGTTCACCATCAGCTTTTTTTGCCTCCATAATGCAATAATTTAAAAAGCGTACGTACATATTCACGGACATAACTTTTCGCCCGTCTATTTCCATATTTTCAAATGAATATTTACTAATTGGAAATTCATTACCGTAACGAATAATCGTGCTTGCCAGAAAAATAGTTTGCCCGACAAGAAAATTTCCAGCGTTCCCGTCTTCAACTTCTTTTAAAATAGAATTATCCTGCATAAATTTCAACGCCGTCGCGCTGTATTGTTTGTCATCTCTATCAATTTTTTCGGAGGCTTTTATGCAACATGGCTTTAAAAAATTTTCAATAAAATTTTCTTCGCTCATGTTCTGCAGATTATCAAAGGATACTTGAGGGGTATATAAATTGTTGTACGAATTATTGGGTGGAATATTACATTGATTCTGCGAAAATTTCTTTAGTGTCTTATTATAATCAGCGGCAATTTCTTTTAATCGCATTACAACAGACCAATCTTTAATTTCTTTTTCCATTGCCCAAATTACAATCAATTCTTCCGGCACTGCGCTACTAAGTTCCCGCATAAATATCGATTTTAAAAATTCGTCCGATTCACTACGCGTTAAGCCAAGAGCGAAAAGCAATCGTATAACAGTTTGACGTTCTACTTTGCCATTTAATATTTGTTGCATACTTTGCGGATTAGTATAAATTTTGTAGGCTGTTGAATCTTCTGTCAGTTTTTTATTTTTGTAGCAATTCTGCATTATCTCAATCATTTTTTTTATAGTGTCAGGATTTGAAAAATCTTTCTCGGATATTGTATCATTTAAAAATTTTTTAAAAATCAGACGGCGAATATTTGACGATATTATTTTGTTTTTGTTAATTGGATTTATTAGAAAACTAAATCCTTCAAACGCTTGATACCACAAAACATCTTCTATTGAAATTTCTTTGTTCAATAATTCATAGATTTTTTGGGCGTTTTCGCCGCCATAAACTTTTCTTTCATAATTTTCAAGTTGTTGATTTGCCTGTTTCGTATAATATAACGGCATAAAAATTTGAGTTTGATAATCCGTTTCATAATTATCAGGCGTTTTATTTATTTCTTTTTCAACCTTTAATATCATAAAAATCCCTCCATAATACTTAACCGCGATATTTGAAAAACCTTGTCCTTGTATCAAAATATTCGTATAAGAGCAAAAAGAAATTTTAACACGCCTTCACTACAGAATTTATAACATTCTTAATGATACATTATTATGTTCGGCTGTCAAGATAACAATTATTAATCATTGATTCTTTATTTTGAAGTTGTTCTTTTACGTCTTGTTGACTTAGAGAAATTTTTTATAATAGAATCAGTATTAAAAAATTTGAAAATTGAAAGCTTTATCAAATCTTTAGGAGCAGGACTCAATACAAAATATTTTCGTTCAAAATTTTTTCTTGCCAAATTTTGAATAATCATTTATACTAAATACGAAAATTGAGCAGGATAAAAAATCCGCGCCGCAGGCGTCACAACGCCATTTGTACCACTT
>CALGGV010000233.1 GCA_937915725.1 uncultured Selenomonadales bacterium | reverse complement strand
GCCTTTGGGAAAATACCGGCGTACACGTCGATTGGAGCCGCCCTGTTGAGTACGTAAAATTACACCCGCATTATTAACACAAAAACACCTTCAAAATTATTTTGTTGGAGGTGTTTTTTAATTGGCTAAGGAGTGCTGAAAATGGGAAAAAATTTTATCGCCATGCAAGATTTAATTCCAACAAAAAATGATACGCCGTACAAAAGAATTTTGGCGATTGGAGACGTTCATGCAAGTTTTGAAAAATTAATTTCGCTGTGGGAAAAAATTTCTGTGACTGATGAAGACCTTGTAATTTTTTTGGGCGATTATTTTGAGGGCGGCAACAAAAATTTTAAGACATTAAATTGGCTGATGGAAAAAAATTTGAAAGAAAATATCAAAATGTTGCTTGGAAATATGGACGAAATGTTTATTGGATATTTTGCAAGCTTGCGCGCCTCAACGCTTGAAGAGGCAATGCTTATTACACAGATTCAAGATTTTATAAAAAATTTGCCGCTGTACTACAAAATAAAAATTGACGGCAGGGATTATATTTTTTGCCACGCCGGAATAAATCCTAACAAGCCGCTTGAACAACAGGATAAGGACGAGCTTATTTGGGAGCAAGAAACATTTTACAAAGATTATAACGGCGACGCGGTAATTATTGTCGGACATAAAAGCCCGCGCAAAATTTGGCAATATTTTTTACCGCAGTTTTCAGAATTAGATACACTTCAGCCGGTAAGAATCCCGCACAAAAATATTTTACTGCTTGATACACGCGCCAAAGACTTAAACGGCTACCTTTCTTGCGTTGATATTTTGACGGGCGAATTTTGGCAGAATTAGGGATTAGGAATTTTTTTCTGTTTCTTTTTTAGTTTCGGCGTCTTTGATTTTTTTGTAAGCCTCCGCGTCAATTTTTTCCAAATATTTTTCCGGAATTGAACGCGGATTTTTTTTGCTTAATTCGTAACAACGGCGGTAATTTTCTTCAGCCTTTGAAGTATTTCCAATTTCGTCAAAAATATCCCCGCGCAATTTGTAAGAAACCCAAATATCAGAATCCATTTTTAAAGCAGTATCAATATCTTTCAGCGCAAGTTCAATTTCGCCGCGCATATGGTAGACATCAGCACGATTTAAAAAGTTGTACAGATTTTTAGAATCCTGCGCGACGGCGTCATTACAATCAGCAAGCGCGCCGTCATAATCGCCGAGAATAGCCTTAGCGCGCCCGCGTATCGACAAACATTCCGGCAAGTCATCTTGATTTTTAGCCTCTAAGGCGCGTTGAATTTCTTTCAAGGCAAGTTCCCCTTGCCCGTAGTCGTTATAAAGGTCTGCGTTGATTCTAAGCTGTTTAGCGGCGTTTTTTTTGGCGTTCAAAGTTTCAAATTTAATTTTTTGCCACGCCTCTAAACGTTTCTTTTCAGTATCAAAATATTTTTGGCGAATTTTGGAATTTTCATTTTGATAAGCTAAAATTACGGCGGCTTGAATTTTATCGCCGATATTTTCCAAAAAAGCAATTTCCCTAACCTGCTGAAAAACTTTTTTATCAGTCAAAAAATCTGTACTGTTGCCCTTGCCCTTGCGAAAATTCCATTCGTCAACAGAATTATAATCATGAAAAGCCCGCGCCAATCCACCGGCGAAATAATAGGCGTTATCTGCGCCGTTGTTAAAATTCGGCGTGTAAATTTCTTTATCGTCAATGAAAACTTTGTAAGTACGTTCAAATTTTTTTACTGTGACGTGTCCGCAACTATAATCTGTCAAAAGTTGTGAAAGTTTTTCTTCGCGCATTTCAGTTTCAGGGTGATCTGAAAAAGTTTGTTCGCCGGGTTTATCGTGTGCGTCAAATTCCAAAAAATCCCGCGTTTCATATCTAAAATAATAATCCATACGCGCCATAGCCGCCGCGCCGCCGCCGGGATTAAAACCCGCGCTTGTCATAAGGTAAAAGCCGCCTTCGTCAGCCGCGTATTCGGCGGGCGTTATTACACTTTTGGCGATTGAATAATTTACCATTCCGGCAACTTTGCTCCAGTCAACATTTGCGCTGTTGATATTTGCGCCGAGCATAACCGCGCCCATTTGTTGCGCCATTGCATTTGCGTAAATTTTCGCCGAATGTTGCTCAATTCCGTGCGTCATTTCGTGCGCCAAAACTGCCGCTATTTTATTTTCGTCGTAGTTTAAATTTTTCAGCAAGCCCAAATTTACAGTAACATAATTCATTGGATAACAAGAGGCGTTAAACTTTTCGCTTTCGTTGACATTCCAAACGAACGGCAAAGAATTTACTTTGAGTTCATATTCGCCGGAATTTATTAACTGCGTCATAATATCGTCAACAAGTTTAATATCACGGGGATTTTTGGCAGTACCGTTAGTTTGAATATCTTGACGCCGCGCCGCCATTTGCGCGTTTACGTCATTTCCCAATTCTAACATTGATTTTAAAACAGATTTATAAATTGCCCAAACGCCCGCTGCTTGTGCCGCCACTGCCCAAGCATCCGCCGCCATTGCGCGTAACGGTAAAAAAAATATTGCGAACGTTAATACCGCCGCAATTATTTTTGAAAATTTTTTTGGCATAAAAAGTGCCCCTTTAAGTTTTAGACTTTAAATTTTTAACTTTTTGCTGAAGTTTCAAAATTTCTTCAAGCAAGATATTTTGAATTTGTTTAAAAATTGCAACAAAATATTTTCTAGAGTACGTTTACAAATGGAAGATTACGCAAGGACACCCGCCGCACTTCGTTTTAAAATGCCGACTTGTTAATTTTTAAAATTTTGTAAACAAATCCTAAATCGAAAAACTTTTTGCCACGCCTTAATTAGTTTTAGATTTTAAATTTTTAACTTTTTGCTGAAGTTTAAAAATTTCTTCGAGCAAAATATTTTGAATTTGTTCGTTGTTAAGATTATGCAGAAATTGCGGCAAATTATTTTCTAAATCGCCAAAAACTTTTTGCCACGCGCCTTCAATATCGTAATTCAAAAAAGGCTGAAGACTTTCCCGCGCCTGTATCGACAATTTGCGCCGAAATTCTGAATTAGTCAAAATTTTTATAATCGCCTGCGCCGCCGCGTGATAATCGCCCTGCGCGACAGAAATATAACCCTTGCCGTCGCTTGTCAATTCGTTATCCGGCAGTTCATAAAGTACCAGCGGCAATTCATAAAATTTACTTTCGGCAATGGATAAAGACCAGCCCTCGTGCGGCGAAGTATTCAGCATAACGTCAGCCGTTTCATAAAATTTTTTTATATCCGTGTGGAACCCGCAAAGTTTGATATTCGATTCAAGATTATTATTTTTGATTGACTCTAGAAATTTTTTTAAGGTAATGGAATTGCCAGCCGCGCCTAGAATTTTTAATTTTGCTGTAGGAATTTTTGCCACAACTTCTTTCATTATCGGTACAACCGCCGAAAAATTTTTATCTGAAGAAATTCGCCCTACCCAAAGAATTGTATTGGAAATTTTTTCAGATTCACGCCCGCCAAATTCTGCGTTATCCAAAATTATTGGATTTGGGATATAGTAAGCGCGGACGCCCAAATTTCTTAAAAATTCCATTCGAGTTTTTGAAAGAACTATAACCGCATCGCTGATTTTGTACGACAACGCCTTAGGAAATTGAAAATCTTCGTGCTTAATGGAGCCGTGAAGTTCCATAGCAATTTTAATCCCCGACAATTTGCAAAATAAAAATTGTACAAACGGCGAAAAATCCATTGCGCGCATATGACTAATAAGCAAATCGACGCTGTATTTTTCCAAAAGTCTTGAAAATTCATTGAGACGGCGCAAAGTTTCAGTTCTGGACGTTGAAAAATTAACACGCTCAAAAAATTCTGATTGTGGCGGCAAAGAAAATTCAAGTTCCAAATTTAAAACATCAGTAAATAAAATGACGCGGTAACCGAGTTTGATATAAATTGGAATAATCAGCGAAAGAAATTTTTCGACGCCGCCATTAAAAATCCGTGTGTAATAAATACCAATGGTACGAATTTTTTTATTTGAGTGCGGGAAAATTTGTTTGTGCGTAACAAAAAAATTTATCAGCCATTTATATTTTTTCCATTCGGTTGCATAGTCAAAAATTGCGCTTGCAAGTTGCGCCGGTGTAAATTTGGCTTGAATTTTTATGAAAAAAAGTTCGGCAACGTCAGAATTTATCCAGCGTTCAAAAATTTTACCCATTATGACATTTGATGCCAAAATTTTATTTTCCTGAGAAAGAATTGAACTTGCAAAAATTTTTTGATAAATATTGTAGGTATTTTCGACAATTTTTTCAATTTGCAAAGAATTTAACGGCGCGTAAATTTTGTCGAGGTCTACGCCGCAATTTTCGATAATTGACGCGGTAAAATCTTTGGCAAGCACGGTTTTAAAATCTTGTGGCTTTAATTCGATTGAAATATTTTCCAAAATTTCTTTCAGCATAAATTATTTTTCTCCAATAGGCAGCGTGGTTTTAAGTTCGACAGTAAATTTTGTACCGACGCCTAATTCACTTTTAACAGAAATTTTTCCTTCGTGAAGGCGCAAAATTTCAGTAGCGATTGAAAGACCTAAGCCGTTGCCGCCCATTTCACGTGAACGCGCTTTATCGACGCGGTAAAATCTTTCAAAAATTTTTTCTTGATCTTCCTTTGCAATTCCAATTCCGCTATCTTGCACGGAAAAAATAACGCGCTCTTCATCTGAACTTTCAATAGTTACAAAAACTTTTCCGCCGGATTTAGTATATTTTATTGCGTTATCGACAAGGATTAAAACCAGTTGTTTAATTTTTTGTTCATCGCCCTGTATTATAACTTTTCTTAATTCGGTGCCAATAAGCTGAATATTTTTTTTCTCGGCAAGCGGCGTCATCATTCGGATATTTTGTTCAAGGATTTTTCCCAAGTCAATTTTTTGGATTTTGACTTTTAGTGCGTTGTTATCGCTCCTTGCCACAGTCAATAAATCGCTGACAAGTTTTGTCATTTTTTTGACTTCGCCCTTTAAATCTTCGATAACTTCGCGCAGGAGTGGATTTTGAATAGATTTATCAGCCAAAAGTAAATCAGCAGACGCCATAACAACTGCAAGCGGTGTTCGCAATTCGTGCGAGGCATCGGCGGCGAATTGTTTTTGTTTTTCATACGCCTCTTTCATTGGAATAATTGCGCGTCCCGCCATTATGTGTCCAATTACCGTAGCAATTATCAACGCCAAAACTCCCAAAACAATCAGCGCGTAGGTTGCCTTTTGCAAGCCGGAACGCATTGCAGTTACGTCTTTTCCAACATAAATTGTTTGTTCAGTATCTGCGATACGAATTTTTTTTGAAACCATCATAATACTTCGCATTTGCCCACTTTCAGTTGGATGACGAAAAGTTTTAATTTCGCCGCTGGGAATTTTTTCGGGATTCATCCACTCCAAAATAAAAGGCTCCACTTTGAATGACGCACGAACAAAACTTACAAGTTGCCCCCATTCGTCAAAAATGTAAAAAAACAACCTGTCATTTGTATTGCGGTAGTAGCGATTTTCATCAATTACGGCGTTGGGGTGTTGAATTTGATAAGCTTGTGCCTCTGCGACTCCGTCAGCCGCGTCAGAAAGTTCCCTCATTTGCTCGGAAGACATTGACCAATCCATAGTAATTCGCACAACAAAAATCAGCGCAATTAAAAAAATGCACATTATCGAAGAATAAACCAGCGTCAATCTAAATCGACTGTTGCGGAAAATTTCCACTAACTATGCCTCCAGCCGGTAACCAATTCCGCGCACTGTTTTTATTGTAATGCTGCCGTCAACGTCATTTAATTTTTTGCGCAAAATTTTCATATATGAATCAATGTTGTTTGAAGTAATATCACGTTCACTGCCCCAAATTCTGTCCAAAATAATTTCACGCGGTACAACCACGCCTAAATTTTGTGACAGTAAATCGAAAAGTTGAAATTCGCGCGGCGAAAGTTGAATTACTTGATTTTTTTTCTTCAAAACTTTTGTGGTACGATTTAAAGTAAATTCGCCGACTTCCACAATTTCTTGTTGGATTCTTTGGGTACTGCGTCTGCTTAAAGCTCTAAGCCGCGCCAAAAGTTCATCAAATTCAAAAGGCTTTACCAAATAATCATCTGCGCCTGCGTCAAGCCCCGTTACTCTATCTTCAACTGAATCTTTTGCAGTCAGCATCAAAATTGCTTTTTCGTAACCGGCGTCGCGCAGTTGGCGGCAAGCGTCAATTCCGGAAACATTCGGCATCATCCAGTCTAAAATTAAAATATCGTACTCTGAATACATTGCATATTCAAAAATATCCGCGCCGTTTTGTATCCATTCTACTTGAACGCGATTTTGCATTAGCATATAACTTATCAGTTTGCCGAGTTTTGGATCATCTTCGGCAAGTAGTACTCTTATCATTGTTAAGCTCCTTTTATTTTTTTAATTTTTAAATTTTTAAATGTACTTTCTTTTTTCCAAAGCAAAAAAAGTACTAAAGAGCACGCCTTGCGTTGCAAGCCGCGCAAGTACCAAAGAAAAAGTGCTTTTTTTGCCGCCCGCCTGCGTTGCAAATGCGATGAGTAAGAGCATTTGCTCGCGTCTAACTTTCCCAAAATTTAAAGTTCCAGCCGCGTTTTCTCACGTTTTCTTAGTCTTAAAGACCCAAGCAAAAACGAAGTGCGGCGGGCGTCCTGTGTGCGTCAACTTCTTTCTTTGTAAACATACTCTAGGGATTAGAGGCTAAGGATTAGGGATTTTCCTTAATCCTTAACCTTGCGTGGATTAAATTTATTCATGGCAATATCAATTCCTTCACGAAAAATGCAAAGTACAGCGGGAACTAAATCTTCAATCGCCGCCGCAATTTTGGGCGCGTCTTCAGAATTAAAATTACTCAAAACGTGAGAATTGACGCTCCAATTTTCCGGCGGGCGTCCAATTCCGATTCTTACACGCGGAAAATTTTGCTCCCACGCCAAATGATAAATTATCGATTCAACGCCTTTATGACCGCCGCTACTGCCTTTTGGGCGAAGTCTGATTGTTCCAACAGGTAAATCTAAATCGTCATGTGCCACGATTAAATTTGAAACGTCAAACTTATAAAAATTTTTAATTTCTTCGACAGCCTCGCCGCTTAAATTCATAAAAGTTTGCGGCTTGACTATTAAAATTTTTTCGCCTTCAAAAAAAGTTTCAGCTATAAGCGCGTTAAAATTATTTCGCCAATTTGTAATATTAAATTCCTTTGCTAATCTGTCAGCCAACATAAAGCCGACATTGTGTTTAGTATTTGCATATTCCGCGCCGGGATTTCCCAGCCCTACAAAAATTTTCATAAAAAAATTCCCACAATCCCTTGAAAAATACCTAAAACAAATCTTTGCATTGGTACAAAAATTATACTAAGTACGGGTGTCATTAAAATTACAATCAAAATTATCATGCTGTAGCGTTCAAGTGATTCAAATTTTACTGATAATTCGTAAGGCAGAATTTGTTTTACAACGTGAAAACCGTCAAGCGGCGGTATTGGAATTAAATTGAAAATCCCAAAATTTATGTTGATAATCATAATCGAAGAAAAAACTAATTGCATTCCCTCTGACATTGGAAAATTCATTTTTGCCAAAATAATCATTACAATCAAAGTTACAAACGCCGTTGCAAAATTTGCGAAAGGACCGGCTATTGAAACTAAAATATCATCACGGCGCGGGTTGCTGAAATTGTACGGGTTGACTTGTACGGGCTTAGCCCAGCCGAAATGCACAATGAAAAGCATAAGCAAGCCGATTAAATCAATGTGCGCGGCAGGATTTAAAGTTAATCTGCCCATCATTTTTGGCGTTGGGTCGCCCAATGCATAAGCTACGCGGGCGTGTGCCCATTCGTGAATTACCATTGCAATTATTATCCCCGGCAAGCTTGTTAGGGCTCTTATTAAAAAATATCCGAAATCGTCCAATATTAAAATTCTCCCTTCATTAGGGCTTGAAAACTACAGAGCGGTTTCCTTGCGAAAGTGTAATTTCCGAAATATTGTAAATGTCAATATCATTCCAAATTTCTTGTGTAAAGTCGTCGTAATTTACGCCAATACTAAAGTAGCGTAATTGTGGACGCGGTTGAAATTTTCGCCCGTCGAAATAAATTGTTGTCGATTCTCCGTCGCGCAGATAATTTACGCTAAATAAAATCCATTCGGTCGGCGATTCAGTCGGAGAAAAATAAATTTCAGTGATAGATTTATGAGTATCGTTGACAATTTTAACAATGTTGTTTGCTTGAGCGGTTGCCTGCAATGAAAAAATCAAAAACGCCGCCAATAAAATTTTTTTAAGCATTGGATTTAGCCTCACTCAAAAAAATTTGTTTAGCCAAAAGTAAAATTGAAATGATAGATTTAACGTCAATAATTTTTCCGGTTTCAACCAAATGGAGCGCGGCGGTAAGCGGCATTTTTACCACGTTAATAAATTCGTCTGAATCGGGATGAATTTTGCCGGGCGTTAAATCGCTAGCCGCGTACAAGTGAATCAATTCGTTTGAAAAACCAACAGTAGTTGCAATGGTAGTAAGTTTCCAAAGTTTACCGGCGGTGTAACCTGTTTCTTCAGAAAGTTCACGGTGCGCACATTCGACGGGGTCTTCACCCGGTTTATCGAGTTTACCGGCGGGAACTTCCAAAGTAACCTGCGCGACGGGATAACGATATTGACGCACTAAAATAATTTGATTGTCCGGTAAAAGTGGAATGACTGAAGACGCGCCCGGGTGTTTAATCCATTCACGGGTTGCCTTGTGTCCGTTTGGCAATTCAACAGAATCTTTGAAAACGTGCAAAAGGTGTCCTTTAAAAATTTCTTCGCTGGAAATTTTTTTCTCGATTAAATTTTTATCGTCGTTATCAATCAAAGGCATATTAATTCCTCCCAAATTTTTTTCAATTATAACATAGTTTATAGGCAGTAGGCAAAAGGCAAAAGGCATAAGGCAAGAGAGAAAACAAATTTTTCAAATCCCTACTGCCTCTTTACTTCTGCCTATTGCCTGCGAAGCATGACACGGGCATTTTTAAGCGAAACTTCATTTTCAACGCCGGACGCCATACGCGCAATTTCATAAACGCGGCTTTCAGCGTCAAGAATTTTAATTTTTGTAACAGTGCGGCTGCCGTCGTCAGATTTTGAAATTTGCAAATGAATATCAGCCATACAGGCAATTTGCGCTAAATGTGTAACACACAAAACTTGCTTGTACTTTGAAACTTTGGCGATACATTCAGCTACAATTTTTGCGGTAGTTCCGCCGAGTCCTGCGTCAATTTCGTCAAAAATCATTGTACCCGCCGAATCCTCACGCCCCGCCGAAACAGTTTTAATCGCAAGCGCAATTCTTGAAAGTTCGCCGCCGGAAACAATTTTTGACAGCGGCTTTAAATCTTCGCCAACATTCGCCGAAAATAAAATATCTGCGCTATCGCCGCCGTTTGAAGTTAATTTTGCAGAATTTTCAACGGTTAAAAGAAATTTCGCCTTAGGCATACCGAGTCGCCGAATTTCCCTTTCAACAATTTTTGAAATTTTTTCTGCGGATTTTTTGCGCAGTTCAAATAAAGTTGCCGCCCGTTTTTTTGTTTGAGTTTCAAGCGTTGAAATTAATTTTTGTAAATTTTCAATATCAGAATCAAAATTTTCAATAGCCGCAATTTCAGCACGAACTTTTTGCAAGTGTTTTAAAATTTTTTCTACTGAATCGCCGTACTTTCTTTTCAGCTGATAAATAATTTCCATACGATTTTGCAAGGCGTCAAGATTTTCCGGCGAAAATTCAAAAATATCTGCGTAGGAGCGAATATCATTATAAACTTCCTGCAATGAAATGGTTGCATCTTCCAAAATTTTTTGCGCTGAATTTA
>CALGGV010000232.1 GCA_937915725.1 uncultured Selenomonadales bacterium | reverse complement strand
GCAGGACTTCGCAGGACTTCAAGTCCTAGCTATAAGTGTTGATTTGACGCCATTTAAAGCCCTTGCAGGACTTGCAGGACTGTTTTTCAGACTTTTTCAAAATACCTTTCTCAAAAAGGGAGGAATAAATGAGAATAAGAATAGGAAAGTCTTCAAAAAATAGTCCTGATTGTCCTGCAACATTAATTTTTGGCGTAATAACGCCATTTTTAACTAAAATTTAGTCCTGATTTAGTCCTGATTTAGTCCTGATTTAGTCCTGATTTAGTCCTGCAAGTCCTGCAACCTGCACGAAGGAGAAAAACAGAATGAAAATAGAAATCGAAATAGAACCGATACCGAACCCGCGCCCGCGTTTTTCCGGCGGCAGATGCTACGAACCTGCGCGAATTAAGAAGTTTAAAACCGATGTGGGGATAATGGCGCGTCAAGCGATGAAAGGCAAGCCGCCTTTCAATTCTGCCGTTAAAGTAGTTTGCAAGTTTTACCGGAAATACAAAGAAACAAGCCGGAAATTTGGGGACGCCGACAACCTTTTAAAATCAGTGATGGACGCGCTTAACAAAATTTGTTGGGAAGATGATTCGCAAATTATTTCCTGCACCGCCGAAAAATATCAATCGCCGACGCCGAAAATAGAAATAGAAGTAGTAAAAGCGCGGCAGGACGCCAAATAAAAAAACGCCCGTAAAGGCGTCGAATTTTGCAAAAACGATACAAAGTATAGGGCGCGTCATTTAAGGCGGCTTAAATCGAAGATTTTTTAAACTGCGCGACGCCCTGTCGGTGTAATCTATAGGCAGTGCTAAGAGAAATGTTAAAATCAGCGGCGATATATTGCCATTTATCGCAGTCAACATATCTAGCAAGCAGGATAGTTTCAGCGGCAACGTTGGGGATATTCGCCGCCAAAATTTTTTGCCGCAATTCGATTTTAGATTTTTGCAGTTGATCGCGCAGGTTTTCTAAATTTTTTTCGGCGGTGTTGATGAAAAGAGGGGAGAAGTTCCCGCCTAAACGTTTTAAAATTTTCAGCACCGACAAATTTAAATCTGCGCGTTTAATAAGTGGCAGAAGTAGACGGCAGGAGCAAAGAGCATTTCGGCGGCGTGGTTTAATTGAAAGTTTGCTGATACGGCGTATAGCGTTTAAAAATTCTTTATCCCTGCCGACATTACCTAAATGGTACAGATAATCGAAGAAATAGCGACGCAACGACGGCTTAAGTAAGACCCTGCCGCCATAATCGCAGAAAATTACGCCCATTTTGTCAAGAAGCTCAATAAAAGAGCGGGATTTAGAGACAATCGCCGCAAATTCAGATTTGTTACAATCCCATAACATTTTTTATCACTTCCAAAACTATAAAATTTAGCTAGAAAAATTATAACACGAATGGCAAGCGGGCGCGGCGTTTGACACTGCAACTGCTAGTAATGTAAAAAAATTGCACCTGCAAGTTTTCTGCGCGTCCTTTTTGCCGCGTCCTGCCCTACCCTTTGAAAGGAACCAAAACGCAGAAATAAAAAAACTGCGCGATGTACACTTCCGCATTTCACTGAATGAAAAGCTAAATTTAGCAAATACGGACGCCATTTAACGCCGAAAATTGACGGAAAAAATTTGTAAGTGGCGGGCGTGTAAAAAAAGTTTTGGCGTGTCGATGAAAGAGCGCGACAGGTATTTTGAAAATTCCCTAAAAATTTATTTGAGTAAATTCCTCGTTTGAAAACAGAAATTTCTGCGCGTGAAAGTTGCCTACGCTAGACACTGAAACAAGCTAAGATTTTTATCCCCCTTTGGCTTAGTGGCGAAATTTTCTTAATTAAAAACAATTAAATTAAAAGTGTTCAGATTCAGAAGTAAAAATAATCAAGTACATATAATAGTAATATAATGTACTAAAAAATATTTGATACAGTGAAAAATATTCATAATTCTTTTATTGACGTTTAGAGGAAAAAGAATTATAATTCTTTTTGAAAGGAGTTGTTAAAGATGATTAATAAGTTGGTAACAATCGAAGGCAGGGAATTAGAAAACCAAATTGCCCGCGTGGTTGCAGATTGGGTAAACCATTGCGACGTTTCGCCGCTTACTCAAAAAATGTACAATTCGGCGGCGGCGCGTTTCGTTGCCTTCATTCAAGATAACGGCGCAAAATTGAATGAAAAAACACTTATTAATTTCCGCGAACACTCCAAAAAGAATTTTGCAACTGCTACAGCACGTCTTTATTTCGTAGTTGCCAAAAAGTTTTGTCAGTGGACTTGCAAAAGAATGAATGTTGCTGATTTTACTTTAGGCGTTAAAGGCGTCAAACTCGATACAGATACACATTCCCGCGACGCATTGACTATTGAAGACTGCGCGACGGTTATTAACAATTTCAGCGGCAAAGATTTTATCAGCGTCCGCAATAAATTAATCGTTTCGCTTATGGCAACCTGCGGACTCCGCACTATCGAAGTTAGCCGCCTTGATTGTAGCGATATTGAACTTAGACGCGGGAAATATTTTTTGCGCGTTTGGGGTAAAGCCCGCGCCGGTAAAGTAGATAATGTTTGCTTGCCTTTGGAATTAAAAGAAATGCTTGATAAATATTTGGAATTACGCGGCAAAGTTAAAGATTCTGATCCGCTTTTTGTTTCAACTTCCAATTTTTCAAAGGGTAAACGCTTGCAAACACAATCTATCAGCAGATTAACCAAAAAAGCCCTGCGCGACGCGGGATTTGACAGCAAAAGACTTGTTGCACATTCGCTCCGTCATTCATTCGCAACCAACGCACTTTTGGCGGGCGTCGATATTTCCAAAGTGCAAAGAGTCTTAAGACACCGCAACCCCGCAACTTCCGAAATTTATCGCCACGATTTAGACGCCTACAACAATGACGCCACTCAAATTGTAGCGTCCGCACTGTTTCAACAAATTGGAGGTGTACACTTTGCCACGAAATATTAAAAGCTCCAACGGGCAAAAGGCAACTTCAAAAATTTCTTTGTCCGTAACACCGCAAATGCACGATGACATTAAAATCCTCGCCGACATTACCAACGGCGGCAACGTCAACGATTTAATTATTAGTCTTTTGGAAACCGTCATAAAAAAAAATTCGGCGGCGATTCATAAAGCTATAACCGCCCGCAAAACTTACAATACCAAACTTTCTAAAGTGCGTTCCCAAATTGATTTTGATTTTCTCGCGCAGGATTCGCCCACCGGCGATAATTTGAATGGCGGTGATTCTGATGAATGACATTGTAAAAAAGTTTAGCGAAAATCTTAAACGTATTAGAGAAGAAAAAAAAATTTCACGTCGTCAACTTGCCGCAAAAATTGGAATTGAAGAAAATTCTGTTGGAGCATACGAACGCGGCACACGCGAACCCAATATTAGCCGAATTATTCAGTTGACAGAAATTTTGGGAATTACTATTAATGATTTAATTGAAACTCCTATGGAGGCAAAAAAAAGCATTATTGACCAATACCGCACTGAAAAAGCTATTGAAACAGCTATAAAAGCCGGTTATCTTCCTTTCGTCCAAACAAAAGGAAGTAAAAAAATAGTTCTGCGTTTAAGCTACCCAATAATTGACAGAACAGGTTACGCAGAAAGTGGCAAGGAATTAACCGACGATGCTATAAAAATTGACATACAGTATAAAGATTTTTCGACAACTGAAGAATTTGTTCGTTTTATAGAGTCCGTTGAAAATTATGCAATTTGCAATAATCTTTCATTTCAAAAAGCATTTAAAAAAAGTTTACGCCCTGAAGCTGATTTTGTCATTTTTTAACGCTTTAAGCGTCTTTTTTTTTGATTGACATACTTACGAAACGCAACTATAATATAGCAGAAAAAATTTTATTGTAACAACTAAAAAAACCGCCCAACTTCAACACCGGCGGGAGAATTAAAACTCTATATAAACCTCGAAAGGAGGCTTGATAATCGTGTTTATTGATTATCGTAATGTTGTTTATTACTTATCGTAATTATAGCTTAATTTTGCCGAAAATGCAAGCAATGGCGCGGCTTTTCGGTTTAAAACTCGTAAAAAAAGGGCGTCTTTTCAAGTTAATCTACCCTAAAGACCGCTCGAAAGATTATCCCTGCAAAGATACTTTTGAAGAAGTTGCAACAACGTTAAAAACTTTGGCAGAATTTAACGGCATTGCCTTTTAATGGAGGGCAAATAAATGAAGATACCTGAAAGTGTAATTTTGGAAATCAATCACATAACGCCGGAAGCACTGGAGGCGCATAACGTAATAACGCCAGCCAAAACAAAGGCGAATGGCAGATCCACTTATATTTGCCCGTTTTGTGGTAATGGAACGGGCAAAAGTGGCGACGGCTTAGCGGTAAAAGAATATTCGTGGGGTTATGGTTTTACCTGTTTTAAGGAAAATAAATCGTATAATAATTTTGACCTTTTAGGCGTGTATTATAATCTGGACAAAAGCAGGGAATTTGTGGAATTGTGTCTCCGCGCTTGTGCTGATTTTGGAATTTTTTTATCTGTCGATGAAACGCAATATAGAAAACCTGCGCGACAATTCCGGCAAAATACACCGCCCGCCGCTCCAATTACGCCGCCGCCGAAAAAAGAAAAAACTGCTGAAGAAATTGCAAAGGAACAAGACGACGCAGAAAAGGCGCAGAAAAAAATTGAAATGATTCGCGCAGATTTATCGCAACCCGACAACCTTTTCAATTACCCCGACGAAAAATATTGCGGGCTGAATATGGAAAGCTTGCGAAAATTCAGTGTTATTTACGTTAAAAAGTGGTTACCAATTTGGGCGCGGCTTAAAAACAAAAATGCAACGCCGACGCCGCGAATGTTATTTCCGGCAGGAAACCATTATTTGGCGCGTTTGACTGTACCGCTTGAAAATTACAAAAACGCCCGCGACTTTGAATTTATCAAGGAAAAACCGCACGAAGGACAAAAACACCCTTTCGGAATTTGGACAATCACGGCGGCAACCAAATATTTAATCGTTGTCGAAGGCGAAAAAGATTGTATCAGCATTTGGCAAGCGTTAAACATTATTTTTGAAGGCAATGAAATTTTAGAGACCGTTTCAGTAGTTGCAACTTGCTCGGCGATAACCGGCGGCGCAGTTGCTAATGAAATTGTAGACTGCATAAAAAATTTTAAATTGCTCGAAAAGATTAAAGTTTTGATTATTTTCGACAATGACGATACAGGCGAAAAAGACGCGCCGGAATTACGCAAATATTTTCTCGGCAAAGAAATTTCTGCGGTGTATGATTTTCTGCCAACGCACGAAGACGGGACAAAACGCGACGCCAACGATATTTTAATTGAAGGCGATGACAATTCAATAACCGGCACAGCAGGAGAAATCGAACTCGCAATTTTAATTTACGATATGATAAATCGCAATGAAAATAAATGGCTTGATGCAATCGCTGAAATTAACGCCCTTTGTTATGAAAACGCCAAAAAAGCCGCCGAAAAAAATCAAAAATCCGAAAAAGAAAAAATTAATCAGTTGCTTTATTTGCCACATTCTGATTTAGGAAACGCAAGACGTATTAAAATAATGTATGGCGATATTATCAGATTCGACACTGAAAGGGAAATTTGGGGATTTTATGAAAACGACGTATGGAAGTTTGCAACGTCAAGCAGTTCTGCACTTTATCCCTTTACTCAAAAAATTGCAGATGCAATTGAAAAGCATAAGCCGGAACGCCAAACGCCGACTTTAAATTCTGATGGAAGTATTGACCCAAATTTTGAAATCGACGAAGAAAAAGCCAAAAAAATTTCACTCGCCGAAAAGTTACAGCGCAGTTGGCAGAAAATCAAAACACAACGCAACGCAATTGAACTTTTGAAGGGCGTTCCCGAAATTCTGATTAGAAGTAAAGAATTGGACGCCCACCCAAATTTGATTAACTGCAAAAACGGCGTTGTTGTAGATTTGAGAACCGGCAAATATTTTCCTACCGCTCCTGAATTATATCTTACGCAGCAAGCAGGCGCAAATTACAATCCGGAATGGCAAGCAGACGATGACCACAAAGTTGAAAAATTCCTGCGCGACATTCTGCCGAATAAAAATTTTCGACAATTTTTATTGCGTTGGATCGGTTATTGCATAACGGGCGAAGTGAATGAAGAGAAGTTCCTGTTTATCAAAGGGCGCGGCGGTAATGGCAAGGGTACATTAACAAAAATTTTGCTTAAGATGTTAGGCGATTATGGTTGCAGTTTTCCGATTGGCGGCATTTTATACCGTAAAACATATGACGCCAACGCCGCCACCACTGCCATTAACATTTTAGAGAATAAACGCCTCGCCTTCGGTGAAGAAATTCCACCCAACGCTAAAGTAGATTCGGCTCAAATTAAAATCTTGACCGGCGGCGATATTGTTCCCGCTCGTAAAAATTACAGCGAATACAGAAATATTGCGCCGACGTGGAAATTAACTTTCAGCGGCAACAATGATTTAATTTTTCCCGACGCCACCGACTATGGAATTAAACGCCGCTTTTTCACAATTCCATTTACCGCCGACTTTACAGGCGAAAATGCAGATCTAACTTTGAAATCCGCACTTTTGGAACAATCCGCACTTGATTATTTCTTTAACAAGCTGATTCGGCAGGCGGGCGATTGGTACAAAGAAGGCTTGCAAATTCCGGACGAAATTAAGGCGGCGGCTGATGATTATCTGCACTCGCAAGATTTTATCGCAGAATTTATAGCCGAAAACTGCGAATATTGCCCCGACGGGGTTATTACTCGAAAAGATTTTGTTGACAAACTTTTTGAAAGTTATCCCCGTGAAATCCCTAAAAACCAAAATAATTTAACGGAAATGATGAAAAAGATTGACGGTGTAGAATATAAAAGAGTTGGAGGGACTTATAAATTGTTTGGAATTAAAAAAGGCGAAGACTGGTAAAACGTAAAAATTTTGGGAGCAATTAAGCTCCTTTTTTGTTGCAGGACTTCGCAGGACTTCAAGTCCTAGCTATAAGTGTTGATTTGACGCCATTTAAAACCCTTGCAGGACTTCGCAGGACTTCAAGTCCTAGCTATAAGTGTTGATTTGACGCCATTTAAAGCCCTTGCAGGACTTGCAGGACT
>CALGGV010000231.1 GCA_937915725.1 uncultured Selenomonadales bacterium | reverse complement strand
CGCTCAAGAGTCCGGAAATTGCGGCGGGATTATCTGAAGTGTTGGAAATATTGCCGGTAATTTCTGTAGCAGTTAAAATTTCAACAGTTTCATTCGGCAAAATATTTTCAGCAGTAACGGTGGAGCCGTCAACATTTGCCGTGCCGTTTACAATAAATTTTGTACCGCTGTTTTGTGCAATGAGACTGCCGGTTGAATTTAAACTGTTCATTGTCAAATTGCCGTTGCCGGAAGTATCGCCCGCTATTGCAATATTATAATTATTCAAAGTTCCGCCAATAATTCCACTGCCGGAAATAATTCCGCTGTCCGTTGTGGTTGCATTGCCGACGATAGAGCCGTTAATTGCAAGCCGCCCATTATTTACAAAAGTTCCGCCGGTATAAGTATTTGCGCCGTTTAACGCCAAAAATCCCGTGCCGGTTTTTGTAACTGAACCTTCACCGATAATCGAGCCGCCGTAAAAATTGTAAATTCCCGCGCCTAAATCAACCGTCATATTTGATAAAGTTTTTCTGTCAGGATTTGTATAATCAGAGCCGTAAAGTTCGCTTGCACTGCCCAAATTTATAATTGAATTACCGGTAGAATCTGTATCATTAAGCCACGAAACTTTAAAATCGCCGCCGTTAGCCGCCGAAGATTCTTTATTTCTTGCCACCACAAAAACGTGAACGTGCTTATAATCTGCCCTTTCAAGAATATCATCTTCGTATCCTGTAGGCATATCAATATCAATATCGTCATCATCAGCCTTTAAAGCAGAGGCGGCGGCTGTTGTTTCTTCGTTATCATCTTCAAATACAATATATTCTGTATCATACCAAGTTTTATCTTCTTCATCATAGATATAACTTTCATTATCGCCATAGTCAATTTCTTGACCTGCCATAAGCGCAATATGCACTCTGTTATTTTCGGGGCTTGTTGTACGAACTTCAACGGTATAATTTTTATCTTTAGGCAGAAAAACAAAATTATCTAAATCAACCGTGCGATAACCTGCCCATTTTGCATTGCCGTCTTCACCAAAAGTGCCGCTTTGTTGAGTTAAAATTGTACCTTCGCCGGGCGTTAAACCTTCACGAACAATTATTTCATACGGCATATTCGCTTCAGAGGCGTAAAACATAACGGCTTTTAAAAATTGTCCGTTTTCTGATTCAGCCGTTAAAGAATTGGCTATTGCTTGCGTACCGTAAGTTTCATTATCTATGTAATAATCTATAGTATCAACGGCGGGAGCATTGGTTGAATTTATGGTGTATCGTTTTGAATCGAGTTCGGCATTATAAAAAGATATAGTTGCTATTGAAGTATCTTGATAAGCAAGATTGGCGTAGCCGTCATTTGCAACGGGAATAGTTAAATCGCCACTTGTTATAGTTGTACCCCAACTGTTTCTTATGATAAACGCGCCTTGTAAAGTACTGCCGTCAGCATTGGTAAAATTTTTAAATGTGTAATTGTCGTCCCACCCTACCAACGATTCAGCATGATTTGGCGAAGTACTCCAAGGATATACTTCAGCATCAAATAAATAAGCGCGTCCACTGCCCGCCGCGTGGCTGACAAAAACAACGCCTTCATTTTGAATTAATTCTTTTGTATCTTCAATTTGTTCTTCAGTCAATCCCAAAGTATGCTCATAAAATATATCCTTAGTTCTGTATGTATCGTGCAAAAGTCCTTTAGGTTCAACAGTTTGCAATACAGAGTCTGGAATCATTGCATTGTAAGTGTCTTGCTTGAGTGTGTCAAATTCTCCGGAAGTTATTTTGGCGTTATAAATATCTTCAGTTTCAGATTCTTCTTTTAAAGTTTTGTCTGCAATGGCTGTTATTCTGTTCCAAACTGCATCTGTGTTAAAAGCATTGTAAGCATAATTTTTTTGTTCATCAGTTTTTGCCATAGTAACTGAATTTTCGTCAATCGCACCGTATTTAACCAAAGATGAAGTTGCTTCATTGACGGTGCCGCCTTGATCGTAAATAGGGTGATTATCATGATTTTCGTAAATGGTTATATCGCCGTGACTTAATTCTCTTGGTGAAGTATCATTTGCATCATCTGCAGGTTGCATAAGCGAAGTCCACGCAAGATAGTATTTAGAAAAAATATTTCTTTCGGGCGTTACATTGTAACCTGCCGCTTGCGCCGCTTTTAATTGTTTCATCCAGCTTGATTCATAAGATGCGAAAGTTCCGAAAGTCCAACAAGTACCATAATTTTGACTTTCAATCGGCGAAACTATAGAAAAATCATCAAAACCGGACGTTGAATCAGTAGGATCTGTCAAACGCCAATCAAAAAAAGTTGGCGACGCCGCCGCAGTATTTGCGATAAAAAAATTTCCAATTCCCATTACTGCCGCCAAAATCGCTGCTTTTTTCTTTTTAGATAAAGTCATAATAATGCCTCCAAATATATTTTTTATATTATAATACCCCCCTCCGTGAAAATATCCTGAAAAATAAAAAAAATCCTGCCTTTCAACAGAATTTTTAGTGTTATAGTGCGTTAGTGTCATAGTTTGATAGTGAATAGATTACCAAACTTTTCTAAGCATAACAGACGCGCTTAAATCTTTATCATGCCCGCCT
>CALGGV010000230.1 GCA_937915725.1 uncultured Selenomonadales bacterium | reverse complement strand
GCAAAAGGAATTGATTTGCCGGATGAAAATATTTTGACTGATATAAAAGTTACTTCAATTTCGCAACCTCAATCAAGTTGCCCTTATAAATCTGCGCGACAAAAAATTTTCGGTCTCGGTTATAATTTATTAGTTTTTGTCTACGAAAAAATTGATACTGCCGATAATTGCACTTTGAAATTTTTAAACTGCACTTTCATTGACAAAACGCGGACGGCAGATTTTACCGTTACAAAAAGACTCCGTGAAATGTTGCAAGACGGCGCAAACAAAGAAGACGTTACAGCTTTTTTGTACGATAGAAATATTCCGGGCGATGATATAACTTTAGAAAATTTGGCTGAAGAAATTTTAAATAATCCACCGCAACAAGGATATTTGACAATTAGCAATGCTTTACAATGGCGTTTGCAATATTCCCGCGTTATTGCCTTGAAAAATTCTGTTGACGGAGTTTTTAATTATGACTTCTAAAAAAATTTACGGCGATTATCAAACGCCCTTTAAATTTGCGCTGAAAGTTTGCAAATTTTTGAAGGAACAAAAAAAATTAAAACCTGCAACAATTTTGGAGCCAACTTGCGGAATAGGAAATTTTTTAAAAGCGTCGCTGATTTTTGACACCGAAAAATATTACGGAATTGAAATAAATCCTGTCTACTGCAAAATTTGCGCCGAAAATCTTTCAAATGACAAAGTTAGAATTATCAACGAAAATTTTTTTGAGTATCAACTTCCAAAGGCGGAAAATGTGCTGATTATTGGAAATCCCCCGTGGATTAATAACAGTGAACTTTCAAAATTAAATTCAAACAATCTGCCGAGCAAAACGAATTTTAAAAATTTGCGCGGGATTGACGCTTTAACCGGCGCGAGCAATTTTGACATTTGCGAATACATTATTGAAAGTCTGATAAATTTTTATCGAAACACTAACGCGGTTATTGCGATGTTGTGCAAAATTTCTGTGGCAAAAAATATTTTTCAAGATATTGTTCGTGTCAATGTGCCATTCAAAAGTTGCGAAATTTTCACATTCGACGCCAATAAAATTTTTGAAATAAGTGCCGACGCTTGCCTTTTATATCTTGAATTGACTGACGAAAATATTTTTCCCGCAACTTGTGCAGTTTACGATTTTGATGCACCTCACACTTTGAAAAAAATTTTAGGTTACAGAAACGGGAAATTTTACAATGACATTTCAATTTCGACTTGTGATTTTGACGGCAAATGCTTTTTTGAATGGCGGCAGGGCATAAAGCACGACTGCGCCAAAATTATGGAGTTGACGTTTAAGGACGGATTTTTTAAAAACGGCGAAAACAAAATTGTTGACGTGGAAGAAGATTTTATTTTTCCGCTCGTCAAAAGCAGCAATATCAAAAATCCAATTATAAAAAGTTTTTCAAAATACGTAATAGTTACTCAAAAATTCTTGGGCGAAAATACGGCACATTTAAAATTTACCGCGCCGAAACTTTGGGATTATTTAAATCAAAACGCAGATTTATTCGGCAAAAGGAAAAGTAAAATTTATACTAACGCTCCGCAATTTGCAATGTTCGGAATTGGCGAATATTCCTATAAACCTTACAAAGTTTGTATTGGCGGGCTGAACAAAACGCCGAAATTTTCGCTGATTTTTTCAAGCGATGAAAAACCTGTTATGCTTGATGATACTTGTTATTTTATTGGCTTTGAAAATTATGACACGGCTTATACGGCGATGATTTATCTGAATACGGACAAGGCTAAATCTTTTTTGCAAAGTTTGATTTTTGCTGAAGCTAAACGCCCGTTTACTAAAAAAATTCTTTCTCGAATTGATTTTTCTAAAATCTGCGCGACAATTAATATTGAAGAACTTATTTTGACAGAATCAGCACTTGGTTTAGAAAATTATTTGGACGAAAATATTTTGAGTGAATTTTTAAATTTATTTAACTGCGGCGAAATTGAACTGTTTTAGAAGGTGAAAAATTTGTTGTTAAGCGTTTCAGATTTGGAAATTTCCTACGCCAAAAGTAAAGTTCCAACAGTGCAGGGCGTCAACTTTCAACTTGACGAAGGCGAAATTTTAACAATCGTCGGTGAAAGTGGCAGCGGCAAAACTACAGTAATTCGTGCAATTTTAAATGTTTTGCCCGGCGGCGGAAAAGTTACCAAGGGCGAAATAATTTTTGAAAATAAAAACCTGCGCGACCTCGACAATGAAGGCTGGCGAAAATTGCGCGGCAAAAATATTTCAATGATTTTTCAAGACAGCGGCAATATGTTGAATCCCGTACATACAATCGGCAAACAGTTTGTCGAATATATTCAAGTGCACAGCGATTTAGACAAAAAAGCCGCGTATGATATGGCAGTTGAAAAATTGGTTTTAATGAATTTGCCCAATCCGGAAAATATTTTAAATTCATACACGTTTGAACTTTCGGGCGGAATGCGTCAACGTGTCGGTATTGCAATGGCAATAACTTTTCAGCCGAAATTACTTTTGGCAGATGAACCTACAAGCGCGTTGGACGTTACAACACAGGCGCAGATTGTCGGCGAATTAATGTTTATTACGCGCGGCACGGGCGCGGCAATGATTATGGTTACTCACAATTTGGGCGTTGCAAGTTACCTTTCTGATAATTTAATGGTTATGTCACAAGGGCGCGTTGTCGAATACGGCAAGACGGCTGACGTTTTAAACAATCCGCAAGCAGAATATACAAAAACTTTGCTTGCCGCAGTTCCTGAAATTGGAGGGCGTCGTTATGTCTGAAATCATTTTGCGTGTTGAAAATGTTACAAAAAAATTCCCCGTTGCCAGCGGGAAATTTTTAACTGCCTGTGATAAAAATCCTCAAGCAAAATACACAAAAACTTTGCTTGCCGCAGTTCCTGAAATTGGAGGGCGTCGCTATGTCTGAAATTATTTTGCG
>CALGGV010000229.1 GCA_937915725.1 uncultured Selenomonadales bacterium | reverse complement strand
GCCGCGCAGGGAATTTTGATTGAAAATAATTCAAACTGTACAATTACCAAAGAAAATATTTTAATTGAACATGGAAAAATTATTGAACTGAATTACAACGATTCAATAATTATTGCGCCGGTAAATTTGATTTTAACTTTTGAAAGTCTTAAACCGAATTGAGGAAATTTTATGCACACTAACAGAAAAATTTTTCTTGATGAAGATGTTTTGCGGATTCAAAATGAAGTGAGGCGATACAAAAATGAGCAAAGAATATATGACAGCAATGTCAATGATCAAATGCAACGGGGCGACAGTTCCCGCGCCAATTCCGATAATGTGTCCGATAAGTCACGGGGTAATTTCCTGCAAGACACACCTGCCACTTCTTAACGCCAATGATAGAATTCCTTTTATGAACATTATGCCTTTCGGTACTTGCAAAATGATCCCGCCGACGCCCGCAGGTCCAATGCCTTGCATACCGGCAATAATTATGGCGTGGAAAAAATGTGATATGCATTATTTTGTTGGCGGCGCGCCCGCGTTGACTAAAGACAGCTTTTTAACTTGCACTTTTGGAGGAACAATAAAATTTCAATGACTCTCGGCGATTTAAAAATTGAAGGCGTGGAATATCTGCAAATTTTAAACATTGAAATTGTTGAGGCGGCACACTGTCACGGAATTTGCAAATTATTGGTCATTCCTAAAGATAAATTTGACGTTAAAAAAATTCTTAGCTGGAATAAAACCCAAATTAAAATCAAGGCTGACAAAGATATTATTTTTTGTGGGATTATCAGCAGTTGCAAGTTTGAAAATCTTATCGGCGGCAATTTACTTTCTGTAACGGCGTTAAGTTTATCCTGTCAACTTGAATCTGCGAAAAAAACTATGTCTTTTCAATCTGCCAAAAAAAATTTTTCAGATATGCTCTCAACCGTTGAAAAAAATTATAAACCGGCAGAAATTGCCGCTGCAAAAGATTCAGCTGTTGCAGAATTAATTTACAGGGAAAATTTGACGGATTGGGAATTTTTGAAAGAAATTGCCGAGCGGCACGGGCAAATTTTGTTTACCGATTCAAAATCTGACAAGTTGCGAATTACTTTAGGTTTTAAGGCGTTCAAAGAATTTTCGCCAAAAGATGATTCAATAAAAATTTTGCGGCGCGTTGTACCAATGGAATTTTACAAGCGACTTGAGGCTAATACTTACGAAGGCGCAAGGAGTGCTTATTTTATCGAAACTGATTTGCTTACTGAAGATATAAAAATTGGCGCAGGACACGGCGTAAAATTTGAAAACGCAACTCAAGCCGTAATTTCTGCGCACGTTTACACAGTTGAAAATGTTTTGTTAAACGAAATAAAATTACGCCACGCTGAAGGTTGTCGCGCAGATGCTTTTGACGTTACAAAATACTTTGACAAATTTTTTTACATTACCGGCGAAGTTTTGGAAAGTAAGGACACAAATATAAAAGTAAAATTTGACTGCGACGAAAAACAAGACAAAGGCGCGGCGTTAGATATTCCCTATGAATCCTGCGCGAGCAATTACCTTTACACAATGCCGGACGAAAAAGACAAAGTTTTTGTTTACGTGGATAAAATTCGACAGTCGGCAATGGGCAGTCTTCGTACAAAAAATGTTTCTGATGCCGCAGAAAAACGTTCATTTAAAACTAAAAATTCTGCGTTGATTTTGGAACCTAAAAAAACTTCATTCACTGCCGCCGAAAAAACTTCCTTGACTGAAGAAGACGGCGTTAAAATTGATTCGCCAAAAGATATAATCATTTCAAGCAAGGGCGATATAATTATACAAGCGGCGGCGGGCGGCTTGCCGGATAATCAACTGATAATGGCGGCTCCACATTTCGCAGGTTACGCGCAATATATGGCGGGGCTCGGACAACCTGCAACAGTTCAATTTAACCCCGCCGGTGCAATGGTTGGAAAAGTTGCCGCACAAATTAAAAACGCCGGCTCCAAAAAAGAATCTGTCGAACTTTCAGACCTTGCAAAGGAACTTGATAAATTAACCGGACGCAAAAATAAATCTGAAAGTAATTCCGGCGGCGGCGGGAGCGGCGGCACTTTGAAACTTGACGCAAAAAAAGGCGCAATTATTCAAGTCAAAGACAGTTCAATAGAAATGAAGGATAAAAATTTGAACGTGAAAACCCGCGCCTTGATTCAAGTTGGTTATATTCCAATGGCGGGCGGCGGTACAGGCTCCCTTTCAAAATTTGAGGGCGGCAACCCAAAAAATCGCTCCGATAAAATTAACGTCGAAAAAGGCAAAGAGGATCGCTCTCGCGTAAAAGAAAAAGTTACTGCAACGCCCGACGATAAAAATATTTCACGTTGAGGGAAAATTTATGTTTAATTTAAATGTTTTGCCGGAATTGGCGCGGCACGAATACTCCATTGATTATGCTACCGGAAATTTTGCGCTGAAAATTATCGACTATGCCCAGCAGGATATTTTGGAAAATTTTATAGTAAGCCGCAGTTACAATTCACGCACTAAAAGTTGGAAATTTAATCTGAAAGATAATTCGCCAAAGTTGACGCTAAAAACTCTGAGCGAAATTTTTTTTATTTACGAAGGCAAAAATTTAATCTTAATAAAAGACGAAATTGGGCGTGTTACGCGCTATGAATATCAAGAAAATCTTTTAAGCCGCGTCATTTATCCGGACGGCACTTTTATAAAATATTTTTACGATATTTACAGAAATTTGACAAGTTGCATTGAGGGCGGCGGAAAAATTATTTTTCAAAATGAATATGACGAATTTGGCAGATTAATAAAAATTTCAGATTCAAGCGGTACGAAAAAATTTTTTTATGACGATAAAAACCGCCGTACTATTGAGCAAGGACACTCAAAAACTATCTACAGATGGAATCGCCGCAAGCTGATTGAAGAAATTATTTTTTCGGACGGCACCGTCGAAATTTTCAAGTACGACGAAAAAAATCGCCTCAATTACAAAGTTGAACGCAACGGCAATGAATATTTTTGGCGATATTACAACGAACTTTTGACGCGCCAAATTTTGCCCGACGGCTCCATTATAAAATTTGACTATGATAAAAATTTTAATCTTATAAGAAAATCTGAAAGTAACGGGCAGGAAGAAATTTATTTTTACTCGTCAAAAAATTTGCTGATTGAAAAAAGAGTGCGCCTAAATGTCAAAGATTGGCGGCTTGAAACTTTTGAACGTGATATTGCAGGACGAATTTTACAGCACAATATTAACGGGCAAATTACAAGTTACGTTTATGACGGTGAATCGCCGGTACCGTCATTAATTAAAACGCCGTGCGGTTATAAATTCAGTTGCTTTTATGATAAAGTTTTTCGCCTGTTAAGTGTTCAAACGCCCGCAGGAAATTTTTCTTTCGCCTATACTACAATGAATGAAATTATCCCCGCGCAAAAAAATATTTTCGCTCCAATAATTCCCGCTGAAAATATTTTGGAAAAATTCGACGTTGAAATTTTTGACATTTCCGGGCGGCGAATTGAGGCGCGGCAAAAAATCGGCGATAAATTTCACTTGACGCGCTGGAAATATGATTTAAACGATAATTGCATTGAGCGGCGGGATTGGCAAAATTTGCAAACTCTTCAAAGTGCAACCGGCAAAGTTAAAATTGTTCGCTACGAATACGATTTACAAAACAGGCTGATTAGAAAATTTGACGGTGAAACTTTGACAAAATATTATTACGATTGCTTGAATCGCTTGACTAAAAAAATTGAAGGTTGATGAAATGGCTGATAAAAATATTGCAATTTCAATAGGGGATATAAAAATTGACGGCGTGGAATATCTGCAACTTTTGAACGTGGAAATTTTTCACGAAGTCAACGAATACGCCCGCGCCAAAATTATTTGTATCGTTAATGCCGAAAAGGGCGAAAAATTTATTAAACAGGCAAATTCAGACAAAATTAAAATTTCTGCGAAAGTCAACAAAAAGGACACGGTTTTATTTCAAGGCTATATTTCAAATTTGATGCTGGAAACTAAAATTAGCGATACACTTTTGACAGTTGAATTACTCGACGCCGCGTGCCTTTTGGACAGGAAAAAAGAAACTTGCTCCTTTCAAAAACTTACCGCAAAATTTGAGGAAGTTTTAAAGACGGCGGTTAAGGACAGCGGCGGCAAAATTAATTTGAAAGTTACCGATAAGGCGATTGAAAAAATTATTCTGCGCCTCAATGAAACTTCGTGGCAATTTATAAAGCGGCTTGCCTCGCAATTCAACGCGGCGATTTTTACAGATATTACCGCAGAAAAGCCCCTGCTTACTGTCGGCTTGCCGGAGTCTAAAACTTCTGCAGAATTTATTTCTAATCAGCTTGTTTACAATTTTGAAGATGCGCAATTTCAATTTTTTAATTCAAATCCAACACTGCTTGCCAAAGGTACAAAAATTGTTGCTGAAGATTTTTTTTCGGTAAGTGTCAGCGGGCAATTCCAATATCTGAAACTTGCAGATTCTGTAAAAATTGACAAGAAAAATTATTTTGTTAAAAAAGTTCACGCGCAAATTATTGAAAATATTTTGGTTATGGATTATAAATTGGTCGGCAAGACTGCATTTTTTGTACCAATGGAAATTCAAAAAAATATTTACGGCAGGATTTTTCGTGCGCAGGTTAAGAAAGTCGAAAAAGATAAAGTACAGGCACATTTGATTGACGTTGACCAAAAATACGATTCAAGCGGTACGGCGTGGTATCCTTTCGCCACGCCCTATTCAAGCGCGGACGGCTCCGGCTGGTATGTTATGCCGGAAGTTGATGATTACGTTAGAATTTGTTTTCCTTCGATTGACACGAGCGACGCCTTTGCAGTAAGTTCGATAAATACCGCGCCGCTTAAGGAGCCGAAAAATAAAAGCCTTAAAGCCCCCGGCGGGCGTGAAATTTTGTTGACTGAAAAGGGCGTTGAAATTATCGCCGCGCACCAAAAAACTTTTATTCAACTCGACAAAGACAAGGGAATTAATATTGTTTCGGCAAAAGATATTCAGTTTCACGCCGACGGCAATATTTCTTTTGAGGCGAAAGGCAAAATTCAAATGGTCTCTCAAAAAGAAATTACCGCGCAAAGTGGACAGTCTCATATGAAAATTTTGGCTAATCAAATTGATATGGGCGGCAGTAATATTATTGTTGGTGAATGAAATGGAACGTTTGCAAAATTTTGACGAATTTTTAAAACTGCGCTACAAGCCGCTTGAAACTGAATTTATAAAAAATTTGGCGCGCCACTTGAATAAAAATATTTCTTCAATCAGAAAATTTTGTTTGGAAGAGTGGAAAAAGTCTCTCGCGCAGGCTTGCGAAATTCAGCGGCAGGAAAATAAAATTTGCGCGTATATGAGCATTTCGCTTTTAAATACTTCACTGCTTGACGATAAACCAATTTTGCAGATTGATTTTTACAATGAAGAATGGGTTTACGGCGAAAGTTGGGCGCGGTACAGAATGAGCGCGGATTTTCTTTTTGAAAGTTGGAGGGATTTTAAATTTGCCGCGCTGGACGAAAATTTTTATGTGCGCAGTAAAATTTTTCCGGTTGAAATAAAATCTTTGTTTTGGGGAACTCTCGACAAAATAATTTTTCTGTTTACATGCTACGCCAAATATTTTGCGCGGCGGCTTGCCTACTACAACGAATTTGACGAACTGATTAAAGCCGAAAATTTTTACATAACTTGCGGCACTTACTTAGATTGGCAAAACAAATTATTTGCAGTGTTGCCGGAAATTGATTTACTGAATCCCGATGCAAACGAAGAAACAAGTTTTCGACACTTGAATAAAAAAATTTTCCGCAATAAAAAGTTCAGCGGTTTAAATTTGCGCGGCTGTTATTTTATTGATTGTGTTTTTCAGAATTTTAATTTTGAAGATTTAAATTTGGCGGACGCTTTTTTCTTACGTTGCAGATTTATTTCTTCCAATTTTGACGGCGTGAAAATTGCGGGCGGTGATTTTTGGGAGTGCTACTTTAGGGATTGTACTTTTCAAAATTGTACCGCAGACTCCGCCGAAACTTCAGAGGACGCGGACGAATATTTTGCGCCGCTTAGAATGTACCACTGCTTTTTATTAAATCTTGAAGTTGCAGAAAGTTGCAACTTTGAAAATTTAGTGCAAATTGATTGTTACAGTAAATAAGGGCTAAGGATTAAGAAATAAGGACTAGGGAAAATTGCCTTAGCCCTTAAATCTTAGTCCTAAAATTTCGACGAAGGAGAAATTTACTATGGAATATGAATTTAGAG
>CALGGV010000228.1 GCA_937915725.1 uncultured Selenomonadales bacterium | reverse complement strand
GGCAGGGTTGATTTTGCCGAGTTTGATAACGGCGGGCGATTTTGTGTACGATAAAAAAGTTTCTGCTGAAGTTTTGCAGGTTGAAAATATTTTGAGTGTTACGGGCGTTGCCAAAACTTACGGCGACGGCGAAAAAGTTTCCTTCGCAATTTTGGAATATCCCAAAAATTTAAATCCTAAAAAAATTTCTGTTGCAGATTTTCAAGTTGAAGGCAAAAAAATTGAATCTGTAGACGTCAAGAAAAATTTTGTAGTTTTAAATTTTGCCTATGAAAATACTTCTTTTAGCGGCACTTTAACTCAAAAACCTAATCGCCCCAAAAATGAAACTGCGCGCGCAGGTGATGCGCCCATGCGTTCAGACAGAAAACTGCCAGATTTAAATTTTACAGTTAAACAACTTAACACAATCAAGGCGGTTGACGGTACAGAATTTTTGCCGAGTGAAAAAGCCGTTACAAAAATTGCTGCGCCGGAAATTGATTTGTTTCAGCAATTTATTTACACTGATAAAAACGGTAATTCTATGCCGTATAATTTATATCTGCCGGGCAATTACAACCCCAATAAAAAATATCCGCTGCTGTTTTTCGTGGCTGACGCAAGCGCAAATATTAATGAAGTTACAACGCCGCTCTTTCAAGGCAACGGCGCAACAAGTTTTCTTGATAAAGAATGTATAATCCTTGCGCCTCAATATACCGCAGACTTAGTTGACAAACTCGGAATGATGACGACGGACGAAAATATTTGGACTAACGGCTTGACTTTGATAACCAACTTGCTTTTTGACGTGATAGAAAATTACAGCGTTGACGAAAATAGAATTTACGGCACGGGACAATCTCAAGGCGGTATGACTAACATTGCGATTAGTGATAAATACCCCGACCTTTTTGCCGCGCAGTTGTTGGTGGCTTGTCAATGGAATGTTGACGAAATGGAAATTCTCAAAAATAAAAATTTGTGGATTGTAGTTTGTGAAGGCGATACAAAGGCTTTTCCAGGTATGAATGACGCCGTTGCACGTTGGGAAAAACTCGGCGCAAAAGTTGCACGCAATGAAAATTTTTGGGACAGCAAGGCTCCAATTTCAGAAATTAACAAGCAAGTTAAAAAATTGGAACATCAACACGCAAATATAAATTACACGGTTTTTGCGGGCGGAAATCATATGTACACGTGGTCTTTTGCGTACAATATTTCTGCCCTGCGTGATTGGCTTTTTAAACAACATAAAAGGCAATAGGCAAGAGGCAATAGGCAAAAGGCAATAGGCAAAAGGCAGTAGGCAAAAGGCAGTAGGCAATAGTTTTTTAGCGTCTGTGTAACGCAAGCACAAAAAAATTTTAAAGCGACTATGTGCACGCAAGCACATAAAAAAATTTTTCTAAAGAATCAAAAGGCGGTGTTAAAATGGTAGACAGTTTAAGGAGCGCGCTTGATTTTCTGCGCAAAATTCCAAATCAGCTGATTGAAACTGAAGTTGAGGTAAATCCTGCGGCTGAACTTTCGGGCGTTTATCGTTACATTGGAGCGGGCGGCACTGTTGCGCGTCCAACTACGATTGACGGTCCTGCAATGATTTTTCACAATATCAAAGGTTTTCAAAATGCAAGCGTTGTAATTGGTTTAATGGCAAGCCGCGAGCGCGTTGCAAAACTTTTCGGTTGCAAGAAAGAAGAACTCGGACACTTAATCAAAGACTGCGCAAATAATCCCATTCAGCCGGTTGTTGTCGAAGGAAAAGCCCCCGTTCAAGAAATTGTACACCTTGCAACCGACGCAGATTTTGATTTATTTAAACTTTTGCCCGCGCCTACGAATACGCCGCAAGACGCGGGACCTTATATAACGCTGGGAATGTGTTACGCAACGCACCCCGACACGGGACTTTCAGACGTTACAATTCACAGAATGTGCATACAGAAAAAAGACGAACTGTCAATATTTTTACAGCCGGGCTCGCGTCATATAGGCGCAATGGCGGAGCGTGCAACCGAATTAAATCAGCCGTTGCCAATTTCAGTTTCAATAGGCGTTGACCCCGCAATTTCTGTTACAAGTTGTTTTGAGCCGCCTACAACGCCGCTCGGCTTTAATGAACTTTCAATCGCCGGCGCACTTAGAAAAAAAGCCGTCGAACTTGCACATTGCCTGACAATTAAAGAAAATTGTATCGCAAATGCTGAATACGTTATTGAAGGCGAAATTTTACCGGCAAGCAACAACGTCATTGAAGACCAAAATACACATACCGGCTTTGCAATGCCTGAATTTCCAGGTTATGACGGTCCCGCCTCGCACGAATGCTGGCTGTTGAAAGTCAAGGCTATTACTCACAGAAAAAATCCAATTATGCAAACTTGCATTGGTCCTTCAGAAGAGCACGTCAATATGGCGGGGATTCCGACGGAGGCTTCAATTTTAAATTTGTTGGATAAGGCACTGCCCGGCAAAGTCAAAAATGTTTATTCTCATCGCGCAGGCGGCGGCAAGTATATGGCAATTCTGCAATGTGTCAAAAAAAATCACATTGACGAAGGCAAGCAACGACAGGCGGCGTTATTGGCGTTTTCGGCGTTCCCTGAACTTAAGCACGTTATTTTGGTTGATGAAGACGTTGACATTTTCGACACAAACGACGTACTTTGGGCAATGAATACGCGTTTTCAAGGCGACAGGGATATTATAACAATCCCGGGCGTGCGCTGTCATCCGCTGGATCCTAGTTCAAATCCGCAATATTCCCCATCAATTCGTGATATTGGAATTTCCTGCAAAACTATTTTTGATTGTACAGTTCCCTTTGATATGAAGGAAAAATTTAAACGCGCACCCTTTTTGGAAGTCGACCCGCGCAAATGGATTCCAGATTATAAGGACTAAGGGTTAAGGGCTAAGGATTAAGGATTTTTTATGGTAGAAAATCAAATTATAGAAAGGCAACTTTCATTTGCCGAATTGAAGATTGAAATAAAATCAGTCGGTGAAGATATTTTAATTTTGGTTATAGGCGGCGATAAACCGCACATTGGCAGCGCAGTTTTGGCAATTCCGCGCCCTTCCCTGCGCGACGATACAGAAATTAGTTGTACTTCATCCGTTTTAAATGTTGTTGGACACAAGGACGAGAAAATTTGCCGGTATTTGGCAGAAAGTTTTTGCAGGAAATACAACGCGGTTACAGTTTGCGCGGGCGGCTTTCATTGCGATAATTTGACGCCTGCACAAATTCAAGAAGTTGTTGACGCTTGCAATTTAGGGAATAGGGGTTAGTGGTTAGGGAGTAGAATTTTGGGAAGGAATTTTTATGAAAAAATTTTTTATGGCGGCAATTTTAACTGTGTCAATTTTCTTTAATACTTGTTTTGCAATGAATCGCGCAGATTTCGGCTTGGGCGGCTTGACTTTAGACAATAATTACAGCGAAGTTATCAAAATTTACGGCGAACCGACAAGCAAGCCCGGCGGTTGGGCGCAACTTGTTTCTGACGTTATAAAATACGGCGACAATATTGAAATTGGATTTTTGGGTAAAAAAGTTCGCTACATTGTAACAACCGCCAACAACGGCTGGAAAACTCCCGCTGGCGTTTATGTTGGTATGCCTATCAGCAAAGTTATTGAAATTTACGGTGACGATTATAAAACTGTAACGCGGGAAAAACCTATAAACCCCAATGAAAAATATTTTTACTACAAATGGAGCGGTACAAAATACAGTTGGTCTGAACCTGTTGACGAAGATACAAAATATATTCTTTCTGTTATTGTAAACAATGGAACAGTTACCGCTATTGAATTAAATCAGCAAACACCCGAATATTAAGGCAAGAGGCATTAAGGCAAGGGGCAAAAGGGAATTGAAAAACTATTGCCTACTGCCTTTTGCCTAATCACTAAATTGGAGGTTAAAAAAATGGAAAAAACTTTGGTACTTATCAAGCCGGATGCATTCGGCAAAAATCACACGGGCGATATTTTGAAACGCTACGAAGACGAAGGCTTAAAAATCGTGGCGGCAAAAGTTATGCAAATGGATAAAAAAATTGCAGCGATTCACTACGCCGAACACGTAGAAAAACCTTTTTACCCCGACCTTGTAGAATTTATGACAAGCGCGCCCTTAATGGCATTGATACTCGGCGGCGATAACGCAATTTCAAAAGTTCGTGAAATTAACGGCGCAACCAATCCCGCTAAGGCGGCTGAAGGTACAATCAGAAAACTTTTTGCTGAAAGTGTTACAAAAAATGCAGTGCACGCCTCCGACAGCCCCGAAAGTGCCGCCCGTGAAATTAAAATCTTTTTCAGCGAAATTGAACAGTTTGGAGCGTAAACAATGAAAATTTATACTAAAACAGGCGACGCGGGCGAAACTTCACTTTTTACCGGCGAAAGAATCAACAAAGATACTCCCCGCGTTGGAACTTACGGCGCAGTTGATGAGGCAAATTCCGCACTTGCAATGGCGCGCGCTTTTTCCGAAATTCCCGCCGTTAAACAAAAAATTTATGACTTACAAAAAATTTTGCCACGCTTAATGGCGGATCTTGCAAGCTTAAACCGCCCCGCCAAAATTACAGAATCTGACGTTAAACAACTTGAGGACGAAATGGACGAAATGGATAAAAATTTACCACCGCTGAAAAATTTTGTAATTCCCGGCGATACAAAGGCGGGCGCAATGTTGGATTTGGCGCGTACCGTAATTCGTCGCGCAGAAAGAAATTTTTATTCACTTGCAAGACTTGAGGCAGTTCACAGCATCGACGGCTTATTTTTGAATCGCCTGTCCGATTATTGTTTTATGTTAATGCGCGTCGAGGAACATTTTTCCGCAAAAAAAGCGGCTGTCTTAGTTTAGGCAAAAGGCATAAGGCAAGAGGCATAAGGCAAGAGGCAAAAGTTTTTCAATTCCCTACTGCCTCTTTACTACTGCCTACTGCCTTAAAAAGGGTGTTCGTTATGGAACAGGAACAAAAGAAAAGTGCCGTCAAAGATTTAACTGAAGGCGAGCCTGCGAAACTGATTTTTTATTTTACGTTGCCGTTATTGGCGGGCAATGTTTTTCAACAACTTTTCGGCTTTGTCGATACGCTGATAGTTGGTAGATTTTTGGGCGTTGATGCATTGGCGGCTGTCGGTTGTACGGGCAGTTTAATGTTTTTAATGTTGGGCTTTGTAATGGGCGCAACGAGTGGTTTTTCAATTTATACCGGTCAATGTTTCGGCGCAAAAAATTACGCGGGTATAAGATACAGCGTCGTTGTTTGTACGGTTTTATCTGTGATAATGTCAATAATTTTGGCGATAATCGGCGTTATTTATTGTCGGGAACTTTTAATATTTATGGATACACCGCCGGAAATTTTGGATAATGCTTACAGTTTCATTGTAATAATTTATGGCGGCGTCGGCGGCTTTGTTTTGTTGCAGATGCAGTCAAATTTAATTCGTGCATTGGGAGACAGCCGCGCCCCGACAATCATTCAAGCAACTACACTTTGTATAAATATTGCGCTTGAACCTGTGGCGATAATTTTGTTGGATTTGGGAATACCCGGCGCGGCTAAGGCTACGATTGTTTCACTGATTCTGGGAAATATAATCTGCGCGATTTACATTAAGAAAAAAATTCCGCTCCTGCATGTACAAAAGGAAGACTGGCACTTTGACAAAAAAATTATTTGGCAACATTTAAAAATTGGCTTGCCAATGGGTTTTCAATCGTCAATCATAGCGATAGGCGCGGTGGTTTTACAAATTGCATTGAACGGCTTGGGACCGGTTGCGGTTGCGTCATACGCGGCGGCACAAAGGGTTGACTCAATCGCCGTAATGCCGATGATGTCATTTGGCGTAGCGATAGCGGCTTACACGGCGCAAAATTTCGGCGCACAAAAATTTGAAAGAATTAATGACGGCGTAAAAAAAACAGTTTGGATGAGTTGTTCATTCAGTTTGGCGGTTGCAGTTTTCAATATCTTTTTCGGCTCGGAAATTATCAAACTTTTTGTCGGCGAAGGGCAAGATCAAATTGTTGAATACGGACAATTATTTTTGACAGTCAACGGCTTAAGTTACTGGGCGTTGGCGTTGCTGTTCATTTTCAGATTTACGTTACAGGGATTGGGACAAGCCTTAGTACCAACTTTCGCCGGCGCGGTTGAATTGGTAATGAGAATAGTTGCGGCTGTAGTTTTGGTTGAGTACTGGGGATTTTTGGGCGCGTGTTTGGCGGCTCCAATGGCGTGGCTTGGCGCGGCAATTCCTTTAGCCGTTGCATTTTGGATAACGCACAAAAAATTAAAACGCTTGTACACGGAGGATTAATGACGCTAAAAAATAAATTCAACATAGAAAATCAAATAGAATTGGCGCGGCTTGAAGAAAAAATCAGCAAACAAAAAGCTATTGAACTTTGGAGCGGCGATTTTTTTAAAAGGCAAAAAGCGGGAACTTTCGACACGCTTGCAAAAATTCACAAAAAATTATTTGAGGATATTTATTACTTTGCCGGAAAATTGCGCAACGAAAATATAAGCAAGGGGAATTTTCGGTTTGCCGCCGTGCTTTATCTTAGTGAGGCGGTTGCAAGTGTCGAGAAAATGCCGCAGTCAAATTTTAATGAAATTTTGGAAAAGTACGTTGAAATGAATGTGGCTCATCCTTTTCGCGAAGGCAACGGGCGAAGTACGAGACTTTGGCTGGATCATATTTTGAAAGTTGAACTGCAACAAGTTATTGACTGGAGCAAAGTTGACAAAAATAATTATCTTCAAGCAATGGAGCGCAGTCCGATTAATGACATCGAAATAAAAAAAATTCTTGCCGCCGCTTTGACAGATAAAATTAATGACAGAGAAATTTTTATGAAAGGGCTTGACGCCAGTTATTTTTATGAAAATTATTTTGCTTATCGAAGTGAGGAATTATGACAACAAAAAAATAAAACGTTTGTACACGGAGGATTAAAAATGAAAGTCGATTTAACTTACGAATTGACACGCGGCAAAATTGAAAATTGGATTAAGCAATTTAACGACAAAGACAAAATTTTAATGTCAACCGGTCATTTGGGAACACATTTTGACGTAATGGGAAAAAGTTTTTCGCTTGACTATACCGAAAGTCGCGGCGTAATTTTTGACGTAAGCAGCGCGGGAATCGGTGAAGTTACGGTTGAACAAATTGACTTTGAAAAAATTCAAGCGGGCGATTTTGTTTTACTGCGGACGAGCGTCAGTGAAAAATATGACTACGGCACGCTGGATTATAACGAAAAATTTCCGCAAATTTCGTGGCAAGTAATTGAAAAACTTGTTGAGAAAAAAATTCATATGATAGGGATTGATATGCGCGGCTTGCGTCACGGCGACGAACATAACAAGGCAGATAATTTCTGTGCGCAGAAAAATGTTTTCGTGGTTGAAAATCTTGTGAATTTGGATAAACTTTTGAACGTGCAAGGAAATTTAACAATTCACGTTTACCCGGTAAATGTCAAAGGCTTCAGCGGCTTACCTGCGCGAGTCATTGCCGAAATTAATTAAATGATTATTCGACAAACTACAAAAGAAATACTTGCCGAATCGCTGAAAGAA
>CALGGV010000227.1 GCA_937915725.1 uncultured Selenomonadales bacterium | reverse complement strand
TCTTCATAAAAGACAAAACCTTTTTTTCTCTATATAGACTATATTTTTATAGGGAACATAGGGAACAAGGGAACATTAACTATATAAAGGCTTAATAAATGGCGTTAATACGCCAAAGTCACCTGTAACTTTTTTCACAGGTATAGGGAACATACAGGGAACAAACAGGAACATACAGGGAACATACAGGGAACAATCTGTTACAAACCTATGAGTTATAACTCTAAGCAGTTAATTTTGCTTATAGGCAGAAAGGCTTTGGAAGTCGCCGCGCCCCGCTATAGGGCGACCTTTTCACAGTACCTTGGGGCTGATAAACCGCACCAACACGCCAAATTCGGCACTTAATGAGCTTATAATTTCTGCGCGAATGAAGAAGAAAATGTGTCGATAATTCCTGCGCGAATAACTGCGATAATTCGTAGCTAAACAGATTGAAAGACAACGGATCCAATCACTTTAAAAATTCATTGTAAGTCGCGTTTGAAAAAACAATTCCAAAGTGGAATAATTACACCACCAGATATTCACTGCTAAATCTGCGCGAAAGAGACATTACACACAATAGCCGTAAAAAAACACTATGCCGCCGTAGAGTAGCCTAAAATCAATCGATTGATCTTTCTATCCAAAGGCTTATTGGTGAAGGGCTTGTAAGGGCTCAAAACGCAGGTGTAATTCCTAGCCTAACTCCGCCAAATGTGCCGATTACAACAACCACACTTGCAACACAGGTAATTCCCTCAATGTCAAGTAATAGTAATTTCCTGCGATTGCCTAAATTCTGCAGAAAGGTTTTTGTTTTTTTGACGAAAAACCACTTGACAAGCAAGTTGTACTTGCATATAATATGTACAACTTAAGGAAAGGAAGTGATAAAAAATGGTAGCAGTGCAAAAGGCAGAAAACGTCACAGTCAAGCAAGCGGGGGTTGATTTTAATCTTGCGGATAAATGGTTGCAATTCGCGCAGGTATCGCAGGCGTCGCTTAAGGCGTATGCTAAAGGCATAAAGAGACTTGCCGAATATTTCAGCGCAAATGGAATAACAAGCCCTACTCGTGAAAATCTCTTAAAGTACCGTGAATATCTGTCAAGGCGTTATGCTACTAAAACTGCAAATCTGTACATTACCACAGCTAGACTCTTTTTTGAGTTTCTTGCCGCAGAAGGGATAATCCGCGTGAATGTGGCGGCGCATTTGAAAACCTTGAAAGACAGTCAATTTCACAAGAAAAACGCCTTGTCCATCCAACAAGTACGCACAGTAAATTCAGGCATTGATACTGAGTCGTTGAAAGGTAAACGTGATTCAGCGATATTTGCCTTAATGACGGTGTGTGGGTTGCGTTGCTGTGAAATAACTCGGGCAAAAGTAGTTGACTTTGAAATAGTCGGAGATACGGCGATATTGCGTGTATTCGGTAAAGGGCATAATTCAGCCGACACACCAATAGCTGTGCCGAATAACGTTGCTGTCAAAGTCATTGAATATCTCAAGGCGCGCGGAGTAGGTATGGTGACGGAGCCGTTGTTTGCAAGTTGCAGTAATCGCAATTATGGCGGTGAACTTACAGTCAATTCAGTTTCACGGGTGATAAAGAATTATTTCCGTGCAAACGGTATTGATAGCAAGAAAATCACAGCACATAGTTGTCGACACACTTTCGCTACTGTGGCTTTGAAAAATGGCGCTGATTTAACACAGGTTAGTCAAATGCTTAGGCACAAGTCTTTAGCTGTGACTATGATTTATGTTGACGAATTGAATTACCTTGAAAATCAAGCGGCTAGCATAGCAAGCGCGGCATTTGGGATTTAAGGGGGCTGTATATGGACAGGAAAAAAGCAAGAAAGGATATAAAGGTAATTTTTGGGCAGAATTTGCAAAAGGCGCGTGAAAGGAAAGGATTAACGCGTGAACAAGCGGCGTCGGCTTTTGGGTTAACTCGCTCGGCTTTTCAAGCGTATGAAACAGGGTTGATTTTTCCTGCGCCCGAAATGTTATTAGCCTTAGCTAATTTTTTTGACGTATCAATTGACGCGCTTATGGGTTATCAGCGGTTTGTCAACTTCCCGTTGTTTGCTAACTATAGATTTAGGCAGGCGCGGATAATGTTTGAGCAGGTAGGCGTTGACGTAGAGTGTGAACTTGACCCGATAAGTGACTTACCTGTAAGTCAGATAACATTGAAGTCGAAAGGCAGGGCTATGTTAGTTGACGGCGCGTATCGTACAGTTGAAGAATTTACCCCATTGGTATTTAACGACACATTGACTTTCTTCCCTTTCGCTGAAAAGTTGCTTAAGGTAATTGAGCAAAGCCCGGGGACTAGAGATATCGTAATAAATGAGTTAAAAAGATTAAGCGTGGAATAAGAATGTGCCGTTTAATTGCAATAAAAAAAGCCGCGTGATTAGCGCGGTTAATTCGTGATTGTGCGGGGGGATTGCGTGTTAATGTCTCTAACAAGCAAAAACCCGCTTTTTCGGCGGGCGGTGTTTCAGATATTAATATAATTATCCTACAAGTGAAGAATATTATTGACATTAAAAAATCCGGCTGGTATACTTGCTTTTAGACTCGTAAGAAGTCGTCCGCCGGATGACCCCTTACGAAGTAAATATCGAAAGGGGCATTTTCAAAATGTTCGATTCAAATTATAACAAGTTGGCAAAAAAAATTCAAGATACGGCAATTAAAAAGTTAAAAGAAGCTGCTAAGGCGATAATAAACAGACTGAAGAAGAACTTGCCTGAAGTTATCGCATCAAGCGCTAGGTTTTTCCGTGTTGGTAGCGATAAGGTACCGCATCAAAAAGAGTGGAGCAAAAGCGAAAACCAACTGAGTCTTGACAAACTTGATTTGTGGGCAGGGGAATGTGTCGGTTTTTGTACAAACGGCACACCGGATTTTGCCCTCCTTGATTTTGACCATATCTTTAACAAGGAAGGCGATTACGTCAACGACACAACTCGGTTGTTTGTTGAAGACATTAAGAGTTTCTTCCCTAAGGCTTACGCTGAGAAAAGTATTAGCGACAGGGGCTTGCACATATTCTTATTGCCTAGCAAGAAATTCAAACGGGCGGCGCCTTATGTTGTTAATTTAGGTGACGGCGCTAAACTTGAGATTTTCTACCGTACGAAAGGGCGGTATTGTTTAGTGACAGGCAAAACCCTTGAGCCGGAAAATAAAGAAGTGCCGGCAGGCGAATGTGCCGATAACTTCCTTGCCATTTGGCTTAAGGAAGAAGAAACGACGGAGAACACAGGTAATCTATTTGCAGTAGAAACTACCACTACGGTAAATCAATCTGCAGTAGAAACTACCACTGCGTCAAATCCATTGACAGTAGAATGTGCCGATAATTCTGCGCGAAAAGCGGAAAATAACGACACATTCACGCGGCAGGTAACAGGCGTTGTGCCTACGCGCTATGACGGCATTGATAAGAAATATGACGCGGCGCGGGCAATGCGAATGCTGAAAATGATTGAGCCGGATAAACTCAATGACACGGAGTGGCTTGCCGTTATGACGGTGTGCAAGAATTTACATATCGCCGCTGATATCATTGACGAATTTAACAAGCGTGATCCTAGCCGATATGACGTTGAAGGCAATGAAAAACGAATTGAAAGTCTCAATGACTCAAGCTACGGTATTCAAAATCTTCACGCCATTGCTAAGAGATTTGGATACAACGAAAAGGATTTTTTCGCCGAATATCAACAATCGCGCAGGACAACAGAAAAAGAATGTGACGTTTACTCAAATCTAGACTCCGCTAAACGTGAGGTCGCCAAATTTGAAGAAGAATGTATGCAGGCAATGTCACTGCTAGAGTCGGTTAAAGTATTCGATATCGGCACATTGTTTTCACAGGAAGTAGTTCACGCCGCGGCTTGTGCTAAACTCTTTGACAAAGAACTTTTCGCTATCTTTAAAAAGCGGATAAAAGAATCACGCGGGGATAATGGCGTATCGTTAACCGATTGGGCGCCGGCTGTAACAGAAGATTTTAATGCACTTAAGAGTTATTATGTGTCACTAAAAGGGGAATTAACCAAAGCCGAGGCGGCAGTTACAAACACTGAATTTGTCGGCGCCAATGATATATTGAAAGGATTCAAAGCGCCCGGGGAATTTGCAATTGATAATACGGGGATATATAAATTAATTCCTACGAAAGAAGGGCTAAAACTTGTGCCGATTACAAGTCGCCCTATTGTTATAACGCAGGCGCGGTATTCAATCGCCGAAAAACATTTATATTACACGCTGTGGTATAAGACAATGGGTAAATGGTGGAAAATACCGCCACAATCAGCGGCTGTTGTCTTTGACGCACGAAAAATCATTGAGTTGGTTAAAATGGGCTTGCCAATTGACTCAACCAAAGGCGCCGGGCTTGTTGATTTTCTCCGCAAATGGCAATTGGAAAATGAAAGAGTTATCACCGCCGAATATGTGTCGAAAACAGGCTATCAAGATTTTGACGCCAATACTTGCATATTTGTCGATCCTAGGCTCAATCTAAAGTACAATGACAAGCCTGTGGTCGTTGAAGAAAATAGTTTCACCGACTTGCTGAAAACGAAAGGTAATTTCACGGAGTGGATACAAAAGGTATTCGGGGCAATCTCACTTTCCGATATCGCCACATTCTTATTAGGCGCGGCATTATCAACGCCATTGCTAAAGATTTTAGGCGAAAGAAACTTTGTTGTCTATGTCTATGGCAACACACGGGCGGGCAAATCAACTGCACTTATCGCCGCTATGTCAGCTATTGGCAATGAAAAACTTATCAAGTCTTTCGACAGTACAATAAATGGGCTTGTAGGTTTGGCGGCTGAGTCTAATGATTATCCAATTGCCGTTGACGAAAAACAAAATGTTGACGGAAAACTGAGTGACTCATTGACAAGGTTAGTTTACGCCATTGCTAATGGTACAGGGCGATTAAAGCTGAATAAAGACTCTAGCCTGCGTCAAGTCCAATATTGGCGGACGATACTTTTGTGCAACGGTGAAGTGCCACTAGTAGAAGAAAATGTGACGGGCGGAACCTATTCACGCCTAATGCAAATTCACTTAAAGGAAGAAATATTCTCTAGTGAACAATGTCGTAATCTTCGACACATTGTCAAGGATTGCTACGGATCCGTTTTCCCAAAAATCATTGAAGTGCTAAATTCAAAGCCTGCCGATTTTTGGCAGAATAAATTTCGTACACTCACTGAAAAGCTAACTGAGCAATTTCCGGATATTATCTCCGAATACTGCAGGTATGCTGCAATAGTCAGCATAACGCTTGAAATATTGTGGGGGTGGTATCTAGAGAATGTGCCGATCAAAGACACAAACGCCGTTGACGCGGCAAAAGAGACTGCCGAATTTATTCTTAAGGCAATGCCTACTATTGACAGTATCTCCGACACACAGCGGCAGTGGGATATTTTATCCGGCTTTATCGCTCAAAATCAGCGCCTGTTTATTCAACAACAACCTCCGCAATCACAACAACCACCGGAGTTTGGTGGTACGGAAGGTGGCAACGACATTGCCAAATTGCCTGCGATTTACGGCGTCATTGATTTTGGCAAGGTGTTCATTACAACGGCGGCAATTACCGAATGTTGCAAAAAGTACGGGCTCAATAAAACTAAACTCATAAACGATATGTTTGATTCCGGAAAGTTTACGCCTTACTGTGTAGAAAAAGGCAAAACAAGATTAAGCGGCAAGAAAAAACGTATTGGCAGTTTCGTCACACGCGTTTTTGAGTTGTCTGAGCAAATTTCCGTTCCCTACGAAGATTACGAAGAAGATTCTGATGAGAGTCCGTCGTCAATGAATTTTGACCCGGATTATGCCTTTGAAGAATCTGATTGATAGAAAAAAGAAAAGCGTGTAACAGCTACGATAGCAGCATTTTTCGCTGCTATTTTTTTTTACCAATCGCAGCCCACAAAAAAATGTTCCCTGCGGCTGTTACAAACAGCCATTTTTGCAGTTATTTTTTTACCAATGGGGTCGCGCCACAATGCGGATCTACAAACTTTGTACTTTTTTACAAAATCTATTTTACTTTCAATTTAATCTTCCGGAAAAAGCAGTTATTTTTTGAACTGCTACAAACGGCGACAGAATGCGGCTCTGCGCGATTTTATCGAAAAATGTTCCCTATCGGAATGGGCGTGTTCCCTACGAAAAGTACCAAAAGTCGCGTCACAATGCGTTTGTTCCCCGAGTTCCCCGAGTTCCCCGGATTTTTACACACATATAGAAAAAAAAATATATGTTCTTTTTTTTCATCATCATCGACACATTCGGTGAATAATTGTGAATTGTCTTCATAAAAGACAAAACCTTTTTTTCTCTATATAGACTATATTTTTATAGGGA
>CALGGV010000226.1 GCA_937915725.1 uncultured Selenomonadales bacterium | reverse complement strand
TGAAGGTAACAAATTCGTCAAAAAGGTATCCAGAGCGTGAAATAAATTCGTCGAAAATGATTGTGGTTACGGTAGGATACGCGGTAGATTTATCATGTTCCATATCTGAAAGAGAAAATCCGTAGCAAAATGGAAATGAATCACGTACAGGCTTGTTTAATTTTTCGTCGAATTTAGAAAGATACCATTTGCCTGCGTAATATGAAACGCCGTCAAAAAGCCCGTTTGTAAGCTTTGTTACCACGTCATTTGCAACCAGCGCTTGAAACAGGGCACCGCCGCGCTTGCCTTTAATATCTTCTTGAAACCGACGCAAATAGGCAGTTGTGCCCTTGTTATTCATAAAATTTTCAATGGCAAGATACAGGCAAGCATAAGTTTTTCCATTGCTGCGTTCACCAAAAATGATATTGTAATGCGCGTCGAATTTGAGAATATTTTCAAGGGAATAAAATTTGAATTTGTTTTTAGCCATTGGTATTTCCTTTCGTGCCAGCGTCGGTAATTAGTTACGTACCTAAAAGCTTGTAATGTCAAGCCCTTCAATTTCGTTCAAGAATAAGCCGTATTCGCTGGCAAGTGTCATTTCATAAGTGGTAGGTTCAAGGTGTACCGCTGATAATTCATGATACCTACCGACGCCGCCCAAATAGTCAACTACAGTGCCGGAAATTTCTTCGTCAATGTATGTATGTGTAAGTTTACCGCAATTTTCAACGTCGAATACCAGGTTGAATGTAAAATCTTCGATTGACTTCAAAGCACCGACGCCCTTTTTCTTGTTGACGCCCGCAACGGTTAAATGTAACTTGCCTTTATCGTCGGTGTAACAGTATCGTTTAGCACCTAAAGTACGGAATTGCTTATATTCACCTTCAAAGTCAAATACACCTAAAAGTTTTGAAACGCCATTGATAGTTTTAGGTTGAAAGGCGTCGAAAGGAATGTTGCGTGCACTTGCCACATTTTTCAATTTGGTAATTACGCGCTGATTATATTCGTCGAAAATGTGCTGGTTTTTACCGACGTGCAGGAATTTGATTGAATCAGTATCTGCATATACATAATCTGCACCTAATTTGAGAATGTTGGTGATTAGGTTAAATCTCGCATATGCAGTTACGTACACACCCCACAAGTAAAACAAGAAACGGCTTTTGTCGGTATTGTAGTCATAAATTTTTTCGTCTAAATCTGGGTGCACTGTAACCCAATCCGCGTCGGTGTTGTCATAATTATATTCGTCTCTCACAATATCAGTAACACACATTCCATAGCAACTATTCAGCATACCTTTTGACGACAGGTATTCAGTTTCCTTGCCTTCCACGCCTTTCAGCGTAGTTTTGTCGGTGTACAATTTCAGAATAGCTTGCACGAATTGCAACGGCAGAAAATCTTTCTTGCAGGCGTAAAAGTTGCCAATTTTGAAATTGTCGAAAGTGTAACTTGCCACGATAATTTTGAAGTCAATTTCGGTGATAGTGGTAGTCAATTCGGCTGCTGAATACACCCTGCCATTGTCGAAAGTTGCTCCATGAATGTATTGGCAACGGCTTGCACTAATGAAGTTGTCATTTCCTTTTGAGTAAAGATTGTAGAAAGTTATTTGGAAAATGCAACAATTCAAGTTAAGGTTACTGAAAAATTGCGCCGAATGTTTTATTTCAACCAGTTGCGGTGTTGACATTGGAAATTTTTCTGATACCATAACATAAGGATAGCTAGACGTAAAGTCATAACTACCGACGCCGTTCAAGGTTTTACCGACGTACCGGCTATTCGCATGTGTAAAGCCGCCTTGAAACGCAAGTTTAGCGGCGCGGTATGATTCAGCGGTTAAGGTAAATCCGCTAACTTTTTTCCTGTACGTATTTGAATGTTTACGGCAGTACCTGCGTACCCTGCCTGTATTCGTCAACGGAATATCGTAAATTGCGCCGCCTGCAAGTTCAATTTCTTCGCTGATATACGCCATTACTATTAACACGTCATTTATTGCGTATGAAATTTCGTCGGTAGTAAGTGCAGTGCCAGCGTGTCTAATTTTGGTATAATCCATTTTTTCAGTGAACTTTGCAATTTTATGGTACCGCAAATTTTTGGCAACGGTTGCCAGATTGTAGCTAGACAGAATGTAACTGCAACGAAATTCGATACCTACCGACGCAAGCGCCTTGAACGGTTGACGAATTTTATTTGCCATAATTTCCTGCCACGTGAACATTTTCCGTATCCATTGAAATTCATATGACAGATTGTGTACGTAGCATATAAGCCGCTTGTAATTCCATAGACACAACTTTTTAGATAGTGCCGTAACCAGCGCCGGAAAATCGTCTTTCAAATTCCTGCCGACGATAACAAAACCGTTTAAGCCGAATTGCCAGCAATAACAACAGGCGTGTTTTTCGCCCGCGTCGGTGTAAAAGCTTGACGTTTCAATATCGAACGCGCAAGGCAGGTTGACATATCTAATATCTTTTTGACTGATAATATCGCCTTGTGTGATTGAAGAAAGGGCGTCGGTAAGAAACGTTTCACTTTGATTGAATGTATAATATTGATTGTCTAATTTCATGTTATGCGCCTTTCGATTATTGATTAGGTATGATACCTAAACCAGTTCAATATCTACAGTGCCGTTTCTCAAAAATTCTACCGCGTCGGTGTATGCAACAGATAAAGATTTTTTCTGGCTACGTGCTATTTGTTTTTCGTATTGTGATACTTCACGGCGCAAGTAAGCTTTAATTTCTTCAATCGCCCGCGCCCTTTCGCCTGCCGTTGCACGTATTTCTTTTTTGGTACTGCTAACTAAATCGCCTGCTAAACCTGAAGGAAAAAGCGCGCGGTTTTGTTTTACAACTGTTTCGACATATCTTACCAACCTATGACTATCACCATATGCGCCTGTCTTACGTTTCAATTCTGCCATATAGATAGGGTGATTCACTTCAATGTTGCGGTAAATATCCCACATGATTTTTTTCTCGCCTGCAGTCAAATTCGGTGTACGCTGATTCACGTCTGCAGTGTATTGTTTAGCGCCCTTCACGGTAGAATCTTGTTGCAACAGGAAATTATTCGCGCGCCGTATTTCGTTAAGCAGCTGGTCTTTATCCTTGCCACGTGCCGAAAAAAGCCCGCCGCTATGCATAACGTCATACACGGATTTTGAAACTAAATCTTTCTTGACGCGGATATTTCTAACACGTCGGTTAGCATTTTCAAAAAGCCGCTTGCCTACTAAATCGTAAAGCTGTTGCCTGTCAAGATGTGTCAATTCTGGTATGGTAACATTCAAAGTGCCGTCACGGATATAGGCGATTGTCAATCTGTTGCCTGCCATGTCAATTCACCTGCATTTCAAAATTCAGCAAGAATAAGCGTGTCAAGTTTTGCCTGTATTTCTGCACGAATTTTAATCCATTGCGTCATATGCATATAATGCATTTGTGCGCTTTGTATGTTACCACGTGCAAGCTGAGTATCAAATTCCGCGTGGTGTATTGCAATGCGTTTTTCAATAAGTTTTATCTGATTCTGATAACGTTCAATCGACACTATATTTCACCTGCCTTTCAAATTAGTTACGATACCTAAACGCGTGATTGTCGGTTGCCAGATTGTCAAGCGGCGCCTTGACTTTGCAAGCAGGTATGATACCTAATCAAAGCGCCGCCTTTTGTCGGTTGCCAGATTGTCAAATTGCCGCGCCTTGGAAATTATGCGTCGGTGTTGCCTTCGTTGTTGTGATTGTCATTTTCAGCGTCGGTATCGTCAATGATATGCGCCTTGACGTAAGGGCGGTTGTTGCGCGTGGTGATTTTGTAAATGCGCAAGGTGATAGGATTTTCCGCAAGCGCCGTATCAATTTCGTCTACCGTCATTTCGTCAAGCCAGGCGTCAACCAGCTTTTTCAAATCGCCGCTTTCAGCGAAAAAATACGGGCGGGCGTCGGTATCGTCGGTTGCGTCGGTTGCGTCGGTTGCGTCGGTTGCGATAAAATTGAACGCATAAGCATTAGCGGTGTTTTTTGCCGCCTTGACAGTGATACCGTTGACCTTGACGCCTGCAGGGTAATTTTTAATAATATCGTCAAGCGGCGTGTACGTGCCATTGGCAAGCGTTTTGGCGGCGATTTTGGCAAGTTTACTTTTGAACATGATACATTTTCCTTTCAGTGAAACAGATTTATATTCGCGAAATTAGATACGTACCTAATATGGTTACGTGGCGTCGGTACGTACCTATAGGCTAGATTATCAAATGGCGTCGGTATCGTCGGTATCGTCAACGAATACATAAGTTGCCAGCGCGGGCGAATAATGCGGGGCGTCGGTGTTAGCGGCGGCGTCGGTACCGGCGGTTTTGGCAAGTTTCATTTTTTCGTAAAGCGCCTGCATTTGCGGATTAATGTTACCAACTTCGACAATATCCCAAATAGCGGCGTCGGTATTTGCAAGATTGTAATTTTCGGCGTCGGTTGCGTATTTGTCAAGGCTGTAAATTTGTTCACGCAACAGCGCATTTTCCGCCGTAACAACGTCAAGCTTATCTTCATATTCGGCGGTAACCGTGTCAATCGTGCCGTTCAATTCTTCAATGCGATTTTCGTACCCTTGTGATATACTGTCAATCATACGGTGCAATTCGTCATTTTCTGCCTTCAATGCGTCATTTTCCGCCTGCAGTTTTGCGATTAAGGCAAGTGCTTTTTTCAGCGCGTCGGTACCAGTGCCAGCGTCGGTTGCGATTTTTTCTGCCTGCACGCCCGCCGTGTTGTCATTTTCAGCGGCGGCGTCGGTATTGTCAAGTTTAGCGGCGCGGGCGGCTTTTTTCGCGCTTTTGCGGTACTTGCTTACCGCATTTCTAATTTCCGGCACTGTCATATCATACGTCAATTCGCCGCTTATGAGTAAAGATTTAATATCGTCAACCGAAATGGCGGTGATAGCCTGCAGGGCGGCGGGCGTAAAATCGTTGCCTTTGGAATCAGCGAAAATCGAAAGTGCCGTGAATTTGGGGTTTTTCTTGAAATTTCCATTTTCGTCAAGCAATTCTTTCAACTGCACGTCGGTTGCGATTTTCTGAATATCGTAGAATTGCGTTGCGGTTTGAAGATAGCGGCGCGCCGTTTGTTTTGCAAGTTTCAATTCACCTTCAGCAAACGCGTAAACGTTGTTGTAACCTTTGTCGGTGTACAGGTTGAAATAATCAATCAAGGCAAGTGCTATCATTTTCAGCGCCATACCCTTTTTCATAAACATATCCCCCTGTTTGAAAATGGCAATGTACGTATCAAGGGCGGTTGCGTCAATGCTAACGTAAATGGCGTCGGTGATAGTTGCGGCGGAAATGGAAAGTACAGTTTCAACGTCAAAAGTATCGTCGGTGATTTTTTCCGCGTCGGTGTTGTCATTTTCCGCGTCGGTTGCCAGATTGAACGTAACATTTTCGGCGTCGGTATTTTCCGCAACATTGAGATTGATTTTTTCCGCGTCGGTGTTAGGTACGCAACTAATTTCGGCGGGCGCGTCGGT
>CALGGV010000225.1 GCA_937915725.1 uncultured Selenomonadales bacterium | reverse complement strand
CGATTTATATTTTGTACTTCACGAAATCTTTTAACTAAAAAATATTTATGAAAATATTTTCGGAAAAATAGCAGCACTTTTGCTGATTTTTTCAAAACAAAAATAAAGTCAAAGTTATTTGCTTAAATTCCATACTTCACTTTGACAACGATTTATATTTTGTACTTCACAAAATCTTTTAACTAAAAAATATTTATGAAAATATCTTGAAAAAATACTTTACAATTTGCGAGTTGTTATGTTAAAATTGCCGTAACTTATAAAGTGTTAATAGTTAAGTTATGAAAGGGCGATTTTAATGATTATTATGGATTGGATTAGAAAGTTTACGGATATAATAATGCCGATAGAAACAGTACCGGAGGAAGAAGAAACAGTTGAAAAAAAGCCGGAATCTAAGCCAATGCAAATGCCGACTCAAGCACAAAATTTAGCAGAAAATATGGCGGCACATCGCGCAGCGGCGGCGAGTAGCGGTTATGTCAGCACTTCTCACGGCGGTACAGCCACTGTAAACGGCGTAAATTATACGGCGTACACTGACACTTCAAAAACTAACCGTCCGAATTTGCAACTTATCAAGGCTCCGGAATTTGTAATGAAAGTTTACACGCCCGCTGACTATAACCACATTAACGAAATTGCAGATGATATTTTGGCTCATAAGGCGGTTGTTGTAAATTACGAATACGTTCACGTTGAAGAACAACGCAGAATTTGCGATTATATCGACGGCGTATGCTATGCTATTGACGGCGCAGTAACAAAAATTTCTGAAAAAATTTGCTTGTACGCCCCTGCAGGAATTAGCACAAGCGATATTGCCGCGTTGGTTGCATCAGTTCGTTATCATTGATACTATAAAAAAAAATTGCTCCTGTTGTAGCTGAAAAAGTTACAGCAGGAGTTTTTTTTATTTACAGATTAAAAAATTACAGCGGAAAATTTTTAGTTCCAATTTTTCAAAACGTAAACAGTTTGAGATTTAATTTCGCCGTCGGCAGATTTACTGCCGCTGGTTTTAATTGCAAAGCCGCCGTCAACTTCTTCAAGGTGTAAATTATTCTGCGTGGCAAAAACATTTATTGCAATATTCGCCGCCTCTGAAACAATATCAGCCGCGTTTTTCAAGCCGGAATTAAGCCAATCGATAGGGCAGCCGGGATCGTAGCCAAACATTCCAACTTCCATTAAAACTTCAGCCGGTTTATCAATTATGCTGTAAACATTTTTACCGGCGATTTTGCCTTGAGATTTTGCCTCGTCGTAAATATTAAATCTTGAATCAGTCAAAACATCCGCGCTAAAAATTAACTGCGTGGAAATATCCTCAACGCCCTTTGCCTTGTAAGTTATGCTAATTTCGTTATCGTTTGAAAGACTGTAAACAATTTCGGCGGACTTTTCGTCAACAGCGGCAGTAAGTTTCAAGCCTTCGGTAATTTCTTCGGTGTCCCAAAGAATTTTATCGAAGTCTTTAGCGTCGTCAATGTAAACAACGCCCGCCGCGTCGTCTTTTTCGTAGCCTGCAACATCGGGATAACTTTTCAGCACGAACTTATTTTGAAAATCTTTGTTGCGAAAGCGCATTGAAACAATCCTTGCGCCGTAATTTGTAACTTTCAATTCGTTGCCTTTGCTGTTGCGCAGAGTGTAAAGCGCAGCCTCGCGCCCGTCTGAAAGTTTACCGAAAGAATCTTTTTTGATACTTGGCATAAAATCTAACCTCCTTAAAATTTTGAAATATTATATCGCTTGCAAAAAAATTTTTGAAGTGCCGCCGAAAATTTTATATAAGTTTTTTTATTTCTTGCCGCCGCTCCACTCGACAATTTCTGTTGGTAAGTTCAACTGCATCAGAATTTTGTTTACAACGTGGTTAATGTGACTTTGCAAAGTCATATCTGTATTGTAAAAAGTCATAACCGGCGGCATTACGATAACGCCAATATCTGCAAGTTCTTTCATATTGCGCAAGTGTATTCTGCTGAAAGGCATTTCACGCGGCACAATTACCAAAGGGCGACGCTCCTTAATGCAAACATCAGCCGCCCGCAAAAGTAAATTATCGCTGTAGCCGCTGACAATCCCCGCAACCGTTTTCATCGTGCAAGGAACTATTACCATTCCTTCAGTTACAAAACTACCGCTTGCTATTGCCGCGTCCATTTCGTGAACATTGTAAACAACGTCAGCCAATCTGTTAATCGAATAAACGTCAAAATTTGTTTCATCACGAATTGTAAGCGCACCGCCGTCCGTAATTATCAAATGAATTTCGACGCCTTCAATTTGCCTCAATCTTTGCAAAAGTTCAACCGCTATTACAATTCCGCTTGCGCCCGTTATTCCAACTATTACGCGCATTATAATTCACCTCCAGATTTTTGAAAGAAAATTTCCGAATTAATAACCTCGCTGTAAGAATGAATTTCAACACAGGAAATATTTTTATTTTCAAAAAGTTTTTCGCCGTTGTACCAAAAAGGCGTAATTCCAACATTCGCCGCGCCCGCAATATCACGCTCGGGGCTGTCGCCGAAATATGCAGTTTCAGCCGCCGTTACGTTCATTTTTTTCAGTGCAAGTTCAAACATTACTCGCGCAGGTTTTTCTAAGCCGGTTTCTTCACTGGTTACCATAAAATCTATAAAATGATTCAAGCCGAGTTGTTTAATTTTTCGGTACTGAATGTGCGCCGTCATATCCGTACACAGCGCAATTTTTTTTCCGGAGTCGTGCAATTTTTTTATAAATTCTGCCGCGCCTTCAAACGGTTTCATATTCGCCAAAAAATTATTCCAGTAAATATCATACATTTCCAAAATGTGGCAGAAAGGATTTTTGCCCAAAAGTTCAAGCGCAGTTTGAAAAAATAAAACCCTGCTGTGACGTGCGCCGCCGTCAGTTAAGCGTTCTTCTTTGACAATTCGCCGCGCCTCTTTGTACACTGCGCGAAATTCTTTTTCTTCGACGTTCAAAACGTCCTGCGCAAATTTGCATAAACTTTCAACTGCAATTTTGTCATTTTCAACGTAACTATAAATTGTGCCGTCAATGTCGAAAATTACCGCCTTTATCATAAAACGCCTCCATTTTAAGGACTAAAGACTAAGGATTAAGGATTAAGGACTAAGGACTAAGGATTAAGGACTAAGGATTAAGGATTAAGGACTAAGGATTAGTGGAAAAATTTTTTAAGCCCAAAACGGGCTCTAATTTCAACGTGAATGCACTTTCAAACTTTTTTACTATACTTTATACCAAAATAAAAAGTTAGCCGCCTTAAAATCGATTTAAACGCAAATCAGCCAATTTTTACAACGTGAATAACTTTGTAACCACGCTCCTCCAATTTGCTTTTAATTTCGTCAATGGCGCACTCATCAAGGCGCACAACAATTTCTTTTTTGCGCTCGTAAGTTTGGCAAACAATCATACTATCAATATTAATTCCTCTGTCGGCAATAATTTTCGTAATATCTGCCATAACGCCTATTTTGTCCTCAACTTCCAATGTCATACGAATTTTGCCGCCGCCCGGCAAGCCCATTACTTCAATAAAAGTTTTTAAAATATCTGTTGCCGTGATAATCCCTACAACTTTTCCAACTTGCGAAATTACCGGCAAGCCGCCGACTTTGTTTTGATACATTATCAACGCTGCCTCTTCAATCGTGGCATCTTCATTAACCGTGATAACTTTTTGTTGCATAATATCTTTGACGCTTAATTTGTCCAAAAGTTCACGAATTTCAAATTTTGAAAGTGAAGTTGCAGGCGAAGGCGCAACACGCATAACGTCCCTATCGCTTAAGTAGCCTACCAATTTTCCGTCGTCAACAATTATCATTCTGTGGAATTTGTACTTTTTCATCATTCTGTCAACTTCGGCAACCGTTGCACTTGAAGTCATTGTAACCGGGTGCCGCGTCATTCTTTCTGCTACAAACATTTTTTATCCCTCCAATTAAAAAAAATCTTCCGAGTTTCTGTTAGGAAGATTTTAACTTTTTCTTTCGATATTGTCACGAAAATTTTTTCAAATATCGCTTTTTATTCGGTTGCAATTTTCACAGAGCACTTGGCAATTATCAATAGTTGTGTGACCGCCTTTGCTCCATGGCGTGATATGGTCGGCGTGCATTTTTTCAAGCGGATAGTGTTTGCCGCACTTTGCGCAACATTTGCCTTGTCGTTCATAAACCGCGCGCTTAATTTTGTCGCTAAATTTTCTGATGCTTAAGTGCCGTTCGTCCCTGTCAAAAAGATATTCATAAATCCCGCGCGAACTTGTTATATCTTCGTCTTCAAGCATATCAACAATTTCCGCCTCAATTTTTTTTGTATCGTAATTTTTTTCACTGTACTTATTGTATAAAAAGCCCCATTCAACTTTTTTCATAATTACGCGATGTTCAATGAAAGTTGCCTTGACCCAATCCATAACTTTTTTGAAGTACAGCCAAAGTTCATTACAATTCGGCGCGTCCTGATTCTTTGCCATATAATCTTCAATTTTTATACCGTCTCGCGCAGCAATCCACTTTAGCGCAGTTTCCAAAAAATCTTGACGAATTGCCAAGCCGTCCAAATATTGATTATACCCCAACTGAATTACCGAACAATTTTTTTTGCTGAAATATTTTTTTGCGTCATTTAACCAAGTGCCGGAAAAAATTGCGTTGCGTAATTCCTGCGCGTTTAATTCTGTACCGGGCGTATTTATCACTTTGAACCATTCCAGCGTTTCTTTGTCTGTGCCTTCACAAATGAAAACCGCCAATTTGTAATTCAAAATTTGTTCCTTGTCGGCGGCTGTCAAATTTTTAAAGCCCATATGATCTATTGAAAATTCGCCGCTGCAATATTGACAAATTGAAATTGTGCGCTGTTGCCCGTCCAATACTTCAAAATTGCCGTCAGATTTTTTTACCCAATACATTACGCTTATTGGCAAGCCTTTTTTTACGCTGTCAATTACTGCCTCACGCTTTTTGCCGGTGTAGATAAATTCTCGCTGGTAAGGCGGGCGAATGTTCAACTTGCCGCCGTAACCGAAGCAACCTTCTTCTGAATTGTCTTTGTAATTTTCAATCACTTCACGTATCGGTATTTCTTTTAATTCGTATTTCATTTTTGCTCGCCTTTCAAGTCCGCCGCCTTTACGCCGCCTTTTGATAATCAATAATAAAAATTTTGCTGTAAACTTTTTTGTACATTTCAAGTAAATCTTCAATTTTTTCAATCGTGGACGCCGAAAACAAAATTTCGCCGCATTGCTCACATTTTTTGCATGGAACATTTTCAATAATGACGTAGCCGCCATTTAATTTGGCAAAATATGTTTCTATACTGTCAATCATCTTGCCGGATTTGCAAACTAAACAATTCATATTTTTACCTCCGCGTTTTTAAATCTTCACTCCACTTATCAGCGTCCGGAAAATACGCCGTAATTATTCGGCTGGAATCCCCTTCATCACTTAAAACCACGTGCAAATTTTTCCCGTCGCAATTTTTGCCCAAAATTAAACAGCTCGGATAAGGATAATCTTTCGGGTATTGTTCAATTATTTCGCCACAATTTACGGCACTGCGAATATCTTTTATTTTTATATTGCGCTGATGAAATCTTTCTGCCGCGTGTTCAGTTACAAAAACTTTGTCTGCCAAAAAATATTCGCGCAGTTTTTCAATTTCTATCATAAACTCACTCCTGCCGCCGCCGTATTAAAAGCCGATTATATATTTTTTCGTCATTAATTGTTGTGAAACACTCATATCCAATCCAGCGTGCAGAATTTGCAATACCTAAAATTTCAAATTGCGCGGGATTGTATTTATCAAGAAAAGTGATAGGCACGCCCATAACGCCGTAATAATCGCAGGGTATATCAGCAGTTTTATTAACATTAATAATATCATAACCGTCATATTTGGGATATTTTTCAGGCGAATATTCCTGTACCAAATTTATTTCTTCTTGAAATTTTTTCAGCGGTATATTCGTATACCAACGGACGCCTTTTATTCTCAAATATCGTATACCATTTTCATCAACTCGACAACCGGCAGCTTCTAACGGATAATATTCCGGTACTCTAAATTCACGGTCGCCACTATGAATACTGTAGCCAAGCAACATTTTATTTTTCATAATCAGCGGGAAAATTTCTTTGTAGGTAATGGCGTTCACATTTCCAATAATGACAAATTTTTTTTTGTATTGCATAAGCTGCGCGACGTATTCTCTAAAAAGGCTGAAAGGCGGATTAGTAACAACAACATCAGCCTCTTTTAAAATTTCGATACATTCAGCAG
>CALGGV010000224.1 GCA_937915725.1 uncultured Selenomonadales bacterium | reverse complement strand
GGCAAGTTATCGGCAGTTTTAAAAATTCCGTCAGAAATTGCCGCGTCAACCGCAGATTTTACCGCGTCTATAATTTTTATTTTTACGTTCAAAGTTTTTCCCTTCCCAGATTAAATTTTTCATTACGCTAAACGCGCCGCCTTAATTTGACGGCGCAGAAATTCTCGTAAATATTTTTTGGCAATTATACAATGACGCCGCCTTAATGTCAAAATTAGGGATTTATGATATAATTTAAAAAAATTAATTGAGCGGTGTTGAAATGACGATAAGAAAAATAAATCTTGACGCAGATAAAGCCCGCGTCGAAAAATTGTACAAATTTGAAAATGAACTGCGCGTCGAAGGTTATAATTTAATCGCCGGAATTGATGAGGCAGGGCGCGGCTCTTTAATTGGACCTGTGATAGTTGGCGCGGTTATTTTGCCGCCGAATTTGTATCTTGAACGCCTTGACGATTCCAAAAAACTTTCGCCAAAAATTCGTGAAAAACTTTACTATGAAATTATTTCACAGGCTTTAAGCGTTGCCTGCGTTGCAGTAAGTATTGAAGAAATTGACAAGTTTAACGTCTATCAAGCCACTTTGCGCGGGATGATTAAAGTTGCAAATTGTTTGCCGAGCAAGCCGGATTTTGTTTTAATTGACGCAATGAAAGTTGATTTTGGAAAAATTCCTTCGCATTCGATAATTCATGGTGACGCACTTTCAGCAAGCATTGCCGCCGCCTCAATAATTGCCAAAGTTACTCGTGACAGAATGGCGTCAGATTGGAGCAAAAATTTTCCGCAATACGGCTTTGAAAAAAATTTCGGCTACGGTACAAAGGAACATTTGGCGGCGATTGAAAAATTTGGATTTACACCACTGCACAGAAAAACTTTTGAGCCTGTAAAAAGTATGCTCCGAAAAAATATTCAACTTGAATTGTTTTAATTTCTTAGAAATATTTTTTTTAACAAGTCGGCATTTCTTTCTTTCAAATAATCACAGGCAAAAACTAAGACGGCGCGGGGTGTTTACAACTTTTACTAAAAGTAGCTTGCTAAACATTCCTGTAACTTTTACTCTCTATTTTCGTAAATAATTTTTACTAAAAGCAATTTGCTAAATGTTTCTGTATTTTTATTTTCTCAAGATTTTCAACTTAAAATTCAAATTCGACAATCTCTAAAAATATTTACTTAAAAAACAAAAGGAGTTGATTAAATGCCAATAAATGCAGGAGCAATAGGGATTCAACCTGTCCAACCACAACGCCCGACGGGCGAAACTGAAGGTATACAGCGACGCGGCGACGGCAGTGCTGCCGGTTTTCGACCACAAACAACCGTATCTTTACAAACTGCTATTGAAGATTTAGCGGGAACTTTATCAAAAATTGCCTCTCAAGAAAAATTCGGTATGGAAAAATTGCCGTCTGATATTGGACAAGTTGTGCGAAATATTTTACAACAATCTTTTTCCATTGAGGCAACTTTATCGCAGGGAATAGGCAGCACGATTGAAAGTCAACGTTTTTCTAATGATCAAATTATGATTTTGGCTAGAATGCTTGCACAAATAGGCGCACTTGCAGATAAAGGTTTTTCTATGGAATTAAGCGACGAAACTAAAACCTTATTATCACAATTCAAAAATTTAATCGTGTCTGAATCCGGCGGAAATGTTTTGGAACCGGTTTTAATGTCAAAATCTGCCTTTGAATTAATCGACCATAAAAACCCCGAACAACTGCCGCAAGCCCTTTATGAAATTCTTGCACAACTTTCACAAATGACTACAACCACTACTTTCAATCAGCCCCAACAATCTGAAGGTATGCAATTTTTAAATCAGCTGATTAAATTTTTTATGCCGCGTCCAAATTCCGAAAGTTCCACCGCACAAACTCAAAATCAGCAACAAACTCAGCAGCAAGCCCAACAACGCCCGCGCCCTACTCCTACACAACGCCTTTTAAATTCTATGTACCGCCAACTTGACGACCCTTACGCCAATTTACAAAAACAACAAGCCGCCCAAAATCGCTCCGACCCTTCACAACAATTTTTTCAAAAATCCCAAAATCAGCCACAAACTCAACAATCTACTCAAAATCCCCAAAATCAGCCACAAACTCAACAATCTACTCAAAATCCCCAAAATCAATCACAAACTCAACAATCTACTCAAAATCCCCAAAATCAATCACAAACTCAACAATCTACTCAAAATCCCCAAAATCAGTCACAAACTCAACAATC
>CALGGV010000223.1 GCA_937915725.1 uncultured Selenomonadales bacterium | reverse complement strand
TGCAAGATTTTTGGGATACTGAAACGCAGATTGAATTTAAAAATTATATTAGAGTTAATTTTTTACTCGATGATATTATTCCAGATTACCGGCGGTCTTCGCAAAATTCGCTGGAAAAGTACGAACAAAAGTAAAAGAGGATGTGTACGAATAATCTACTATTTTTACGATGAGAACCACCCCATTTATCTTTTATTTGCCTATAGCAAAAAGTACAGGTTGATTTAACTGATCAAGAAAAAAAGATAATGTGAACGATTGTTCAACAACTTAAAAATTCTTTCCAAAAGGAGATTAACTAATGAAAAAAAATTCAATTCTCCCCTTTAGTTAATTGCATTATTCAAGGTCTTACAGGAACTATTGAAGATGCTAATAATGCAAACGTAGTCGGCATAAAAAAGGGTACTGTTTACAGGATTCAGCCTAAAAAATTTTGGGAACAACTCTATTCCGCTGGCAACTTTGCAAGGCTGGGAACAAGGTAAACGCAAAATTGATACCAGTACCTCCTCTTATTTAAGTACCATAATGAAATTCCCTAGTGAAGTTCAGCAAGCACTTTCTGAATAATTTTTCATATACTCATACAAATTCCCATTCACTTTGAAAATCCGAAGGCTTTACTGTGTGGTCTTGATAACGCAAACAGACAGATAAAACAAAACGCCCGTGATATTGTGGTAAAAATTTTAAATTTCTTCGGCGAGAAAGAATTAATCAAAGGTTATTCACTGGCTACAGGCAAAGCATGTAAAACTCACACTATTTATTTTGAATTTAAATTCCAAAAGATACATTCAGATTTATTTAATAACACTTAAAAATTAATAAAAAATATGAACTTAAACCTTCCGATAAAATTACCTAAAATTTTTCCTTGCACATTGTGTCAATTTTTCTGATATAATAAAAAAAATTGACTCTGTAACCAAAGAATATTTGAGTAAAAATTCGATTTTTGCCGACGCTTTTAATTTTTTTGTTTATGACGGCGAACAGATTATAAAAGCGGAAGAGTTGAAAGGATTGGACACGACTGAAATTATTTTGCCTTATGGAGAAATTAATATGTGCTCTGCCTTTTGAAAATTCAATGTGCGAAACTGAAAAAAGTCAGAAACCAATTACAAAATAAGTACCTGTTAACTGCCTTCTTTAGGTATTCTGGATACTTTTTTACCTAATGAAATAGAAAAGCCCTTTCTCGTTGAAATTTTCCGCCGTTTTGGCGATGTTTAAAGGATTGATAAATAGAATGGAAAAAATTTTTCAAAACATAAAAATTGAATCAATCGCAACCGCTTTGCCGAAAGAAATTCTTGAACTTAATTCTTTGAAAAATGTTTATGGCGAAAAAGTTGTTGAGAAAATTATAAAAAACACTGGAATAAATTCCGTGCACGTTTCGCCAAAAAATAAAACTTCTTCAGATTATTGCGTTGCCGCCGCCGAAAAACTTTTTGAAGAAAATAATTTTAACCCTAGTGAAATTGACGGAATAATTTTTGTGACAGAAACTCCGGATTATATTGTTCCGCATACTTCGGCAATTTTGCAGGAACGTTTGAAACTTCCCAATAAAATTATCACTTTCGATATAAATTACGGTTGCGCAGGTTATGTTTACGGAATTTTTCAAAGTTTTTTGTTGATTGCAACCGGCTATTGCAAAAAAATTTTGTTGTGCGTAGGCGATACTCCGGCTAAAGTTGTTAATGTTTGCGATAAATCTTTGAAAATGGTTTTGGGAGATGGAGGAAGTGCAACTTTAATAAAAAAATTTGATTCAGACGAAAAATTTGCATTTAATTTTTATGCTGAAGGCGATAAAAAAGATAAATTGATAATTCCGGCGGGTGGTTTCAGAATTCCGCGAGAAGACGGAGTAACAAATATTTTAAAATTTGATGAAAATGATAATGGTAGGACGCTTGAAAATGTTTTTATGGACGGAATAGGAATAATGAATTTTGTTTTTAGAAATGTTCGCCGGGTAATTTTAGAAACTTTGGAAATTTTAAATTTGCCGCTTGAATCAATAGATTTATTTGCATTACATCAAGCAAATTTTCTAATCGTCAATCACATTGCAAAAATTTTAAATGTGGACGAAAAAAAAGTCCCGTTTGGAGCAAGCAAAACGGGAAATACAACTTGTGTTTCAATTCCGCTTATGTTATCGGAAATTTTTTCGGGAATAAACCAAAATTTAAAAAAGGTTGTGATTTGCGGATTTGGAACGGGATTAACTTGCGCGGCGGGCATCGTGGATTTGAGCGAAACAAATATTTTAAAATCAATTCAAATTTAAAGATTTTTTTTATATTTCGATTACAGTTTGATTTAAACCCAAAATTCTGTTGTATTGGATATTTTTAGTCAGGGATTTCATAACTTTTATTCCGTCCATTAAAAAATTTTCGGAGTCATTCTGATTATATTCAACGGGATTAAAAATTTTTCCGTTATCCCTCAAAATAATTGTAGCATTTTGGTTTTCATTTATTTTAATTCTAACGTCTACATTTGCCGACTTTTTGCTGGAAATTTTGGCTATATTCAAAATTATTTCCTCAAGAGCAACGCCAACTTTCACGGCGGTTTTAGCCGAAATAAAGTTATTTTTTAGCACGTTAATTGACTCTTCCGAGATTTTAACGGCGTTTTCAAGATTTGCTGTAATTGAAACATCATATAAAATTTTGGGGTCTGCCTTGTCGATTAAAATATAATCTTCGCTTTTTATGATAAATTTGGTGTAAAAAAAGATCACAATGAAAGAAATTATTTCAGTCAAAATAAATGCAACCCAAACTCCGTTTATTCCCCAAATATTTGATAAAATCCAAGCAAGCGGTGGCGTAAAAATTCCTTCGCTTATAGAGAGAATTGCAGCGGCTGAACGTTGCTGAATTACTGTGTAATAATAAATTAAAATTCCTGAAAATGCTACGCCAAGTAAACTTATTGAAAAAATTCTTAAAGCGAGTGCGCCGCTTTCAAAATTGTTTACAGGCAAATTATAAATTTTTAATAATGTTTCAGGCGAAAATAATATAAATGCAACAACTATTCCAATAAAAAACAAAGTAAATTTTTGAACATTTTTCAACATTAAACGTGTACCGACGAAATCTTTTTCACCGTACAACATTCCTATAATTGGCAGTGAAGAATCTCCACAAGCTGCAACAAACATATTTGCAACCGACAGGCAAGTTACACAAATTGCATAGAAAATCATTGCAGAGGAGCCGCCGAGAGTGCCGACAATCTGATAAATTGCCCAAACTTTTACAGCCGCCAAAGCAATTACTATTGATGCAGGAGCACCGGTTTTAAAAATAGACATTGACTGAATAAAAAATTTTTTAAAGCCGTCATGAAAAACATTTACAAATTTAAGATTATGCATTTCCGCCGATTTATAGTAAAATGCCAGCATATAAATTGCGCTAAATATATCGCTGATAATAAGAGCATAAGCCGCGCCCCGTACTCCAAGATAAAAATAACCTACAAAAATTATTGTCAGTATAATGCTGATAATCTGCTGAAAAATAGCACTTTGTTTAATAATTTTTACAAGCCCTTCCGTACGAAGTACATATCTCCAAACGCTTATAACGATTATCAACGCCGTCCGAATTATAAAAACAGACAAATATTTTTGAATATCTTCATGCAACTCTTCAACTCTCGATAAAATCCCTGCAAGTTCGTTTTGAAACGGCAACAAAAGAAATAACATCAGCATCGCAAATATAATACTAAGTGTTAAGATCGTGCTAAAAATGTAATTTGCTTTTTCATTTTGCCGCGCTCCCAATGCAACTGCAACCATTCCAAATGAAGTTGCGATTAAATAAGAAATTGCTGTTGCCAACTGATTTAACGGCATACAAGCATAAATACTCGCCATTGCTTCGGGAGTGATTAAATTTCCGACTATTATGCCGCTCATTATATTTCCCAGATAAATCGTCGCTGTAGTGATCAGCGTGGGAAAAAATAAATCTCGAAATTTTTTATTTATAAGCGCGTCAGTTTTTTTGTAAATCAGTTCCATAATACAAATATTATTTATTCTTTCTATAGGGCTTAATTTTCCAATAATCTACAAAATTTTCACTGAAAAAATAACTCCCTGTCAGTTCGTTCTTGCGATTCTTAAGTTCCAAATACAAATTTTTATCTCGGAAGAAAAGCCACATTTGCGCGTCAAGATTATAAGCGCAGCCTTTGAAACCAAACTTTTTGAAAGTAATTGACATTGCTTTATTTGTCCACAAAGTACAGTGAACAGGAACCGGCAAAAGATAAAACCAATTTGGATCTTGCGGGACTTCTTCACAAATCAAAGTATGTAAAGCCATTGTGCCATTCGGTTTTATAAAGTCGATAACTTTTTCAACGTCTCCTTGATTTCCAAGTAAATGTTCAAATACTGAAGTTGAAACAAGAAAATCAAAACTTTGTGGCGTTGCCTCTTCTTTCGTCAAATAATTTTCGTCCAAAGGCTCCATATATTCATCAAATTTTTTCAACCAAACTTTTTTCAAGCGTTCGTTAATTTTATTGGCAAGTTTACCATCGCCCGCGCCAAAATCCATGGTGCGCCAATCGTCTTTAAAAATTCCGAGATTTACCAACTCAACAAACATATTTGTTTGAATTTCAAGACGTTCAAACCAAGAGGGATCTAAAATTTTATAGTCAATTACGCCGTCAAAAAGTGCTTTATGTGCATTATAACTAAATTTGCTCCATTCTTCGCGCGGCATTTCATAGAGAGTTTTTGAAACTACCAAGCCGCAATTTTCACAGCGCACATATTCAAAATTATCGAGCTTGCCAAGATACTCTGCAAAATTTTCTTTATCAGAAAGTTTCTTTTCAAAATATGGAGTCATTTCTTCACCACATACAAAACATTTCATCAAATTCACTCCAATAAAATTTCACGCTAATTTAAATTTCTCCCGTCGGTAAACAATGTAAATTTTTTAAATCAATTAAAGCAGATGCAATGGACATTCCAACGCCAAAACCACTTAGAATTGACAAAGAATTTTTGACTTTAATTTCGGAAAGTGTAACAGGAATTGATGCCGAACTTGTATTTCCAATTTTGCCGGATTTAAATGGCACTTTTTCAGCGGGAAAATTTAACATTGCGGCTACAGTGTTTAAAATTGTTTTGTTGGCTTGATGTAAAAAAAATTTGTCAATTTCAGAAATTTTTACGTCAGAAAAATTCAACAATTCCATTAAATTTTGCGGCACAAATTTTACCGAAAAATCCATAATTGCCACGCCGTCCATTGTTACAAAATTTTCTCTCACGTTGACGGAATTATTTTTTACAAGCAAAGAATTTCGGTACGCGCCTCTTTGCATTATTATCGCATCTGCCAATTCGCCAAAACTCTGCAAGTTGAAAAAAATTTTTTGCCCAAAACTTTTTGAAATTACAGCCGCCGCGCCCGCGTCGCCGAAAACCGAAAGACAAGATATATCATCAGAAAAAATATTACGTGTTGCAGTGTCTCCGCACAAAAGTAAAATTTTTCCGGGCAAATTCTGAATCAAAGACGCGGCAATATAAACGCCGTAAACAAATCCCGAACAGCCCAGCGAAATATCAAACGCCGCTATATCGCGCGGCAAATTTAACCGCGCTTGCAAAACGTGTGCTGTTGAAGGCAAAAAATAATCTGAAGTTTGGCTGACAAAAATTATTGCGCTAATTTCTTCGCGTTTAATTTCAGTTTCATTAAAAATTTTTTCAGCTGCCGCCGCGCAAAAATCAGAAGTGCAAACGCCTTTTTCAGCGATACTGAAACTTTCAAATCCTGTAACTTTTTTTAACCTTGAAATATTTTTTTCGGTTGCAAGATTTTTTAACCTGTCTTCAATGGTAATGCGATTTTTTGATACAATCGCGCTTAGCATTTCTAATTGAGCATTTTCAATTTTAAGCAACATTATTTTTCACCGATAATTTCATACAGGTCTTTAACGGTTTTTGCGCTTTTAATCTGATTCGGTAAAATTTTTGAATTTGGGACTTTTGTACTGCAAAATGAAAAAAAAGAAATCATACTGACTGAATCCCATTCCGGTATATCGTCCAACAATGTTTCAAGAGTTAATTTGTCTTCAGTCTCCATTATTTCGGCAAGATTTTCTAAAAATTCTTCAACTTCCATAATTTTTTTCCTCCTTAAAATTCCATTGCCGGATTTCCAAAAACTTTTGCGCCAGCTTTAACTTTTCTTAATACAACACTGCCCGCACCGACGGCGGCACCGTCGCCAATTTTGGATTTCGGAATAATTGTAACGCCGCTACTTATAAAAACTTCTTCGCCAATTTTAACTCCGCCGCCAATTTCAACGTGAGACATTATTGAGGTATACTTTCCAACTTTGGTATCGTGTCCAATAAAAGTAACGTTATTTATAATCGAAAAATCTCCAATTTCAACTTCGGGTCCAATTCCGTTATTCAAGCCGATAATTACGCCTTGCCCAACTTTTGCAGTTGGAAAAATCGTTGTACTTGGACTGATAATGTTGATAAATTTTGCGCCGCGCCGGAGTATTTTTTCAGTCAGTCTTTTGCGAATTTGCGGCGAACCGATCGCACAAGTAAAAACGTCATTATCTTCAATTTCGTAATTATCCACGTTGCCAAGCACAGGGATATTTTCGGGAAGTTTTTTATATTCTTCGTCAGAAAGTTTAATATCGCCGTCCAAGAAACCTTTAATTTGCCATTCCGAATTATATTCATTCGTCAGTTGGGAATGATAGTAAACTTCACGCGCAAAACCACCTGCGCCGATTATAACAAGTTGTTTCAAAAAATCACCTCAGTAAATTCACTTTTTCCACAATTTTATTCAAAGTATCCCATTTTTTTTCGTCAAAATCTTCGTCGGGAATTGTTATTTGAAATGTATCCTCAACTTCAAAAAGCAATTTTGTAAAATCCAAAGAATCTATGCCTTGTTCAAGAATTTTTTTATCGGGGTCGAATTTATCAAAATCAACTTCTGAATCCAACTTTGCATTTTTCGCAATTTGAATTATATCATCTAAAGTTATTTCAGTCATAATTT